>SLSG01000247.1 GCA_007130545.1 Bacteroidales bacterium
CGGTGGGTGCATGTGTGGGGATGAAAGGGTCCAGGATCCATGGAATCGTCAGGGAGTTGCGCAACGAGAACATCGATGTGATCAACTTTACGACCAACCCCAACCTGTATATCACACGGGCCCTGAGTCCCGCAAAGATCAACTCCATCACCATTGATGAGAAGAACAAGCGGGCAGAGGTTTTCCTGAAACCCGACCAGGTATCCCTGGCCATCGGCAAGGGAGGGTTCAACATCAAACTGGCGGGCACCCTCACCGGTTACGAGATCGATGTCTACCGCGATACGGATCAGGAAACCGAAGATGTCGACATCATGGAATTTTCGGATGAGGTGGAGGCCTGGATACTGGATGAACTGAAGGCGATTGGATGCGACACGGCCAAAAGCGTGCTGGCCCTGAGTGTGGAGGACCTGGTGAACCGTACCGACCTGGAAGAGGAGACCATCAAGGAGTTGATGAGGGTGTTAAGGGCCGAGTTTGAATAGAAGATATTTTTGAAAACACAAACCTGAATATGACTGAAGGTGCTAAAATCCTGCGTTTAAGCAAAATTGCAAAAGAGTTCAATATTGGTACAAGTACCATAATTGAGTTCCTTTCGAAAAAAGGATTTTCGGTGGAGAACAACCCCAACTCGAAGATCCCTGCGGAGGCTTATGACTTGCTTTTCAAGGAGTTTCAAAGTGAGAAAACCCTGAAGGAGGCCACCCAGAAGGTGGGCCTGAACCTTTTGAAAAGGGAGACCGTGTCCATCGACGGGGTGAAAACTGCCGAGGAGGATGCAAAAAAAGCCGCTGTCCAAAAGCAGGAAACAGAGGAGAAAGAGCTGTTCATCAAAGACATGAAGGCCCAGCCAGAGCCACCGGCTGAACCAGCCCCGGAGAAAGAGCCTGCAAAACCCCAGGAAGCTACCCCCGACAAGGAGGAGAAAGAGCCGGCCGGGAAAAAGGAGGAAGAAACGGAGGCCGCTGAAGCATCCGACGATAAGGAAAAGCCGGCTGCTGAACCGGTGCAGGAAGCCGAAACCCCTGAAAAGGCAAGCAAGCTCAAGATCCTTGGAAAAATGGAGCTGGAGAAGAAAAAGCCGGCCAAAAAAGCAGCTGCCGCCGAAACCGAAAAACCAACTGAAGAAAAGCCACCGGAAGGGGAAGTTGAATCCCCGGCGGAGGCACCGCCTCAGGAAGAGCCCGCAAAGCCAGAACCAGAGAAAGAAGAAGAAAAGGAGTCCCATTTCAAGACCCAGTTCAAAAGGCTGGAAGGCCCGACAATTCTTGGGAAAATGGAGCTTCCCCAGGCCAAGGAGCCGGCAAAAAAACCTGTTGCCTCTTCCTCAGACCCCGGAAAGGCGAAAAAGCGCAAGCGCAAGCGCATCAAGAAGGACAGGCCGGCTGAAGGCCAGGCACCAGCCACCGGACAGGCGGCACAGGATGCCGCAAAGGGTCGTCGCGGACGAAAAGAGATTGTGAAGCCCGAGCTTACCGAAGAGGAAATTTCCCGTCAGATCAGGGAAACCCTCGCCAGCCTGAGCGGCACTGGCAAATCCAAAGCCTCCAAGCACAGAAGACTGAAGCGGGACCAGGTGCAGCAGCAGCGTGAAAAAGAAATGGAACAGGCTGCCAGCGAAGGCAAGACCATACAGGTGGCCGAGTTCGTATCGGCCGCAGAGCTGGCCCAGCTGCTGAATGTTTCCGTAAATGAGATCATCTCCACTTGCATGAGCCTCGGACTGTTTGTTTCCATCAACCAGCGCCTGGATGCGGAGACCATTTCCATCGTGGCCGATGAGTTCGGAGCGCAGGTGGAATTTGTCAGTGTAGACAGCCAGGAAACAATAGAAGATGAAGAGGATGACCCGGCACAGCTGCGTGACCGCGCCCCCATTGTGACCGTAATGGGCCATGTGGACCACGGCAAGACCTCATTGCTCGACCGGATCAGACACTCCAACATCATTGCCGGCGAGGCCGGGGGCATCACCCAGCATATCGGGGCCTACAACGTGGAACAGGAGAACGGCAAGTCAATCACCTTCCTGGACACCCCGGGCCACGAAGCCTTTACGGCCATGCGTGCAAGGGGGGCCAAGGTGACCGACGTGGCCATCATTGTGGTGGCGGCAGACGACAATGTGATGCCGCAGACCGTGGAGGCCATTAATCATGCACAGGCCGCCGGCGTACCCATTGTGATCGCCATCAACAAGATCGACAAGTCTGCTGCCAATCCGGAACGTGTCAAGGAAGAACTTTCCAAGCTCAATATCCTGGTGGAGGACTGGGGCGGGAAATACCAGAGTCAGGAAATCTCTGCCAAGAACGGGGTCAATATTGAGGCCCTGCTCGAAAAGGTTTTGCTCGAAGCGGAACTTAAAGAATTAAAGGCCAATCCATTTAAAAGAGGTTCGGGCACCGTTATTGAATCTTCGCTGGACAAGGGACGCGGATACCTGGCAACCGTCCTGGTGCAAAACGGCACCATGCGGGTCGGGGACATTGTCGTGGCCGGAGTCACCCACGGGAAAGTGAAGGCCATGTTCAATGAAAGGGGACAGCGCATAGAAGAGGCCGGTCCGTCGATGCCGGTCTTGATACTCGGACTGGCCGGGGCCCCCCTTGCCGGGGATACCTTCCATGTCATGGAAACCGAATCCGAGGCCAAGTCCATCACTGCCAAGCGCCAGCAACTCATGCGTGAGCAGGGACTGCGGACACAGAAGCACATCACGCTGGATGAGATCGGCCGCAGGATCGCCATTGGTGACTTCAAGGAGCTTAACATTATTGTCAAAGGGGATGTGGACGGATCCATCGAGGCCTTGTCTGACTCGCTGCTGAAGCTCAGCACCGAGGAGGTACAGGTGAACATCATCCATAAGGCAGTCGGCTCCATCACCGAAGGGGACGTGCTGCTGGCTTCTGCATCCAATGCCATTATCGTAGGATTCCAGGTCAGGCCGTCGGTTGCCGCCAGGAAGCTCGCCGAGGCCGAGCAGATTGATATCCGGTTGTACAGCATTATCTACAATGCCATCAACGAGATCAAATCGGCCATCGAGGGGATGCTTTCCCCCGAGATCGAGGAAAAGATCACTGCCAACCTGGAGGTCAGGGATGTGTTCAAGATCACCAAGGTCGGTACCGTGGCCGGGTGTATGGTGCTGGACGGCAAGATCCACCGCAACTCCACTGTCAGGCTGATCCGAGATGGCATCGTGGTCTATACAGGCACATTGGGCTCTCTGAAACGCTTCAAGGATGACGTGAAGGAGGTCTCTTCGGGTTATGAATGCGGACTCAACATTGACCGTTTCAACGACATCAAGGTCGGAGACATTGTGGAAGCCTTCGAGACCATAGAGATCGCGAGGAAGCTCGATTAAACACTGCGATATGGTTCAACTTAAGTTCAACTTCGGCATGTCCCGTGAATTTCTCAGCCGGGACGAGGTCTTGTTGTTTGAATCGGAGGTGCGACACCACTTCGATCAGATTTTCCGAAAAACGGGTAAGGGAGCGGACTACCTCGGGTGGGTGGACCTTCCATCTGCCACCGGGGCCGACCTGACAGCCCGTTTATTGTCGGATGCTTCTGTCATTAGAAACCAGTCTGATTACGTCGTGGTCTGCGGCATCGGAGGCTCCTACCTGGGTGCCAGGGCCGTCACCGAAGCCTTGTCGGGACCGTTTGACGCCCATTTCCCCAAGCCGGCCGGGGGTCCGCCAAAACTCCTGTATGCCGGGCATCAGCTGGAACCGAAATACATGGATGACCTGCTGAGGCTGCTGGATAATGCGGATTACTCGGTGATCGTCATTTCCAAATCCGGTACCACCACTGAGCCGGCCATCGCCTTTCGCCTGCTGAAGGCACAGCTAGAAAAAAAATACGGTCGCAAGGGTGCTTCTGAAAAAATATTTGCCATCACCGATGCTTCCCAGGGTGCCCTGAAAAAACTGGCGACAGCGGAAGGATATGCCACCTATGACATCCCTGAAGATGTGGGCGGACGGTATTCGGTACTGACGCCCGTGGGACTTCTGCCCATTGCTGCTGCGGGCTTCGATATCCGGGAACTGCTGGATGGTGCACGGAACATGGAGGCATACCTGAAGCAGGAGAAAGAACTTTTCCGTAACCCGGCCGCGCTTTATGCCGTGACAAGAAACATACTGTACCGCAAGGGAAAGACCACCGAAATCCTGGCCGCCTATGATCCGTCCCTGTTCTATCTGGTGGAGTGGTGGAAACAACTGTTCGGGGAGAGCGAAGGAAAGGACAACAAAGGGATCTTCCCTGCCGGGGTCGGTTTTACCACTGACCTGCACTCCATGGGACAATACATTCAGGAAGGCCTGCGGAATATTTTTGAAACCGTGATCCGGGTAGATGAAGCCCGTGCGGATGTGCGCATTCCCGAAGATCCGAAAGACCTCGACGGACTGAATTTCCTGGCCGGGAAGGGGATGGATTTTGTGAACCGCATGGCAGCCGGCGGGACCATGCTGGCCCATATCGACGGGGGAGTGCCCAACCTGGAGGTCCGAATCCCCAAGGTATCGGAATCGAGCCTTGGCGAATTGATTTACTTCTTTGAGATGTCCTGCGCCCTGAGTGGCTATGTGCTGGATGTCAATCCTTTTGACCAGCCCGGGGTGGAAGCCTACAAGAAGAATATGTTTGCATTGCTGGGCAAGCTGGGCTTTGAGGAAGAAGGGGAAAAGCTGAAAAAACGCTTGAAGTAACCCGCCTGCGCGCGCCAGGATTTATCTATTGTTTTTATTGTAACACTGCCGGCAAAGGGGCTCATAGATGTCGGTCTCTCCCAGTACGACCAGTTTTTCATCCTTGATGGTACGGTGCGAATACTGCGCCAGCGAACCGCATTTCACGCAAATTGCATGCACTTTTGTAATGTACTCGGCCATGGCCAGCAGTGCGGGCATCGGACCAAAGGGCTTGCCCATGAAGTCCATGTCCAGCCCGGCCACAATCACCCTTACCCCGGCATTGGCAAGCTGGTCGCACACCCCCGGGAGTCCCACATCAAAGAACTGGGCCTCGTCCACCCCGACCACATCCACATCATTGGCAAGCAACAGGATGTTCGAGGATGAGGGAACAGGAGTGGACATGATCTCCCGCGCATCGTGTGACACCACCTTCTCTTCGTCGTAGCGGTTGTCAATGGCCGGCTTGAAGATCTCCACCTTCAGGCGGGCGATGCGGGCCCTTTTCAGGCGCCTGATCAGCTCCTCGGTCTTCCCGGAAAACATGCTGCCGCAGATCACCTCGATCCATCCCCGGCGCCGCGACCTGTCCACGTCATTTTCAAGAAACATAGGAAGGGTTTGTTGGTTCTTTATTACCTTTATCCGAAATTGAAGCAATCCCCGGCCTCAAAAATAAACATTTCATTTACACAATAAGTCAATCGCTTTTTTCATTATCCATTTTGTGTACACATTTAAATATTCTTTATGAGTAA
>SLSG01000156.1 GCA_007130545.1 Bacteroidales bacterium
ATGAAAAATTCATTGATGCAGTTACGACAAATATTTAAAAAAAACAAGGGTCATTTTATTTTTTTCTTAACTATTTTTCTCTAAAATTTGTTAAGAAATCCTTGCAAGCGCGGGTAAATCCATTCTGAGCTGATAATCAAATGACCAATTAGACATTGAACACCCAGACAACCCAATTTCCGATGGCGAAGAATCATGACAAGGTATGGTCTGACTGTTTAACCGTGATAAAGGACAATATCAGTCCGAACAGTTTTGCCACCTGGTTTACCCCCATCAAACCCATTCAGCTTGTCAACAATGTACTTACCCTGCAGGTCCCCAGCCAGTTTTTTTACGAATGGCTGGAAGAACATTTTATTGACCTGCTAAAAAAAACCATTAAAAAAGAACTTGGTCCCGAGGGAAGGCTGGAGTACAGCATCATCATGGACAATTCGCAATCGAATTCCGAATCAAGTCCATTTACCATTCATGCCCCCACGCTGAACAAAAAGGCCCTGAAGAATCCCCCGGTGAGCTTTCCCATAGACCTGAACAAGGACAAGAACATCCCCAACCCATTTGTGATACCGGGGCTGAAAAAACTAAATATTCACCCCCAGCTCATTGATTCCTATAATTTTGAGAACTTTATCCAGGGTGATTGCAACCGGCTGGCCCGCAGTGCAGGACTTGCCGTTGGCCAGAATCCCGGAAAGACCTCTTTCAACCCATTGCTTTTATATAGCACGAACGGACTTGGAAAAACCCACCTTGGCCACGCCATTGGGATAGAGGTAAAAACCCATTTTCCGGAGAAAACCGTATTGTATGTTTCATCCGAACAGTTCACCAATCAATTCATTGATTCGGTAAGGAACAACAACCAAAACGACTTCATCCACTTCTACCAGATGATCGATGTGCTGATCGTGGATGACATTCACTGCCTGGCCGGAAAGGAGAAAACCCAGGATGTGTTTTTTCATATATTCAACCATTTGCACCAGAACGGCAAGCAGATTGTGATCACCAGCGATCTGCCCCCGGTAGAAATGAAAGGGATTGAACCCCGTTTGTTGTCCCGCTTTAAATGGGGCCTTTCAGCCGACCTCCAGGTGCCGGACTATGAAACCAGGATTGCCATTCTACAGAAAAAGATATACAATGACGGGGTGGAGATGCCCCGTGAGGTCATCGACCTGATCGCTACCAGCATCACCACGAATGTCAGGGAAATGGAAGGAGCCCTGATCTCTATTCTGGCCCAGTCCTCCATGAACAAGAAGGAGATCACACCATCCCTCGCGGCCAAAGTGATCGAGAAATTCGTCCGGAACACCCCCCGAGAGATTACCGTGGAGTACATCCAGAAAATGGTATGCGAATATTTCAGTATTCCGGTAGAGAAGATCCACTCAAAAACCAGGAAAAGAGAGATCGTGCAGGCAAGGCAGCTGGCAATGTTCTTTTCCAAGGCATTTACCAAGTCCTCCCTTGCCGCCATCGGAAGCAAATGTGGGAACAAGGACCACGCAACGGTCTTGCATGCCTGCAAGACGGTAAAGAATCTGGCTGATACAGACAAATCATTCAAGAAATATGTGGACGAACTGGAGAACATAATCAAGGTCAAGATGTAAAGGCGATGAAGGTTTTGATGGTTTGTCTGGGCAATATTTGCCGTTCCCCTCTGGCCGAGGGAATCCTGAAGCACAAGTTCCGAAAGAAAAACATTGACGGGTATGTGGACTCAGCCGGTACCGCGGCATACCATGCAGGAGAATATCCGGACCCACGCTCCATGGAGATTGCCGAAAGGCATGGGATCGATATATCAGACCAGCGGGCCCGCAAATTCGACCCCGAAGATTTTGACCGCTTTGACAGGATTTTTGCAATGGACAGGTCCAACTATCAAAACATCCTCGCTCAGGCCAGAAAACCATCCGACAGGCAAAAGGTGGACCTGATCATGAACATGGCCTACCCGGGAGAGAACATGCAGGTCCCGGATCCCTACTATGGCGGAGACCAGGGATTTCAGAATGTATATAAAATGCTTGACCTGGCCTGTGATAAGATTGCAGCGCAGGCCGGCAAGTCCATCAGCCCCTGACGTATGCATACCATTCCCGGAAAAGAAACCCTTACACGTGTAAGGCAGTTGATCACACCCCATATCCACCAGACGCCCGTGATGACCAGTGCCACGGTCAACCGCATGCTGGGAGCGGAAGTATTCTTCAAATGCGAGAATTTGCAGAAGGCCGGCGCATTCAAGTTCAGGGGAGCTACCCATGCCGTATTGACTCTGGGTCCGGAGGAAGCCCTAAGGGGTGTGGCCACGCATTCGTCGGGGAACCATGCGCAGGCACTGGCATTGGCCGCACGTCAGCGAGGCATCAGGGCCCATATTGTCATGCCCGAGTCAGCCCCCCGCATAAAGGTTGAGGCCGTAAAGGACTATGGAGGGGAAATTACTTTTTGCCTGCCCCTTTTGTCTGAAAGAGAGGCAACCTTAAAGAAAGTAATGGACCGGACCGGGGCTGTGGAGATACATCCTTACAACGACTACAGGATCATAGCGGGCCAGGCCACCGCAGCAGCCGAGGTTTACGATGTCGTCTCCCCGGATATCATCATGGCCCCTGTGGGGGGAGGGGGTTTACTGAGCGGGACCATCCTGAGCACCAGGCATTTTTCGCCACACACGGTCGTTTATGGGGCCGAGCCTTTAAACGCCGACGACGCATGGCAGTCTTTTCAGTCAAAACAATGGGTGCCGTCTGATAATCCGCAAACCATTGCTGACGGTCTGCGGACATCCCTGGGCAGCCTGACCTTCCCCATCATCCTCCAGGGGGTGGAGGACATACTCACCACCACCGAAGAGGGCATTGTCGAAGCCATGTACCTGATCTGGGAGCGCATGAAGATCGTCGTGGAACCCAGCGCCGCCGTTCCCCTTGCTGCTATGATGGAGCACCGCGAAATTTTTGCAGGAAAGAAAGTCGCACTGATCCTTTCGGGAGGCAATGCAGACCTCCACCGCCTGCCCTGGATGGAGAACCGCTCATTCAGCAATCGTTAGGCCTCCGGCAGGGAAAGAGAGAACGAAAATTCACTGTCATGAGCATACCTTTAAATAGCCCGGATGGCCAAACCAAGGGCCGCCTGTTTTTGATCCCTTCCGCACTGGGCGGCGATTCTGCGGCCGACATCTGGCCCTCGGGAAACCTGGACCGCATCCGGCACATCCGTACCTTTGTGGTGGAAAATGTACGTTCGGCCCGGCGGTTTCTGCGGATGGCAGGTTTTATGGCCGACTTCGATGATATCCGCTTCCTGCTTCTGAACAAACATACCACGGAAGCCGAGTTGGGCCGGTACCTGGATCCGGCATCTGAAGGACTGGATGTGGGACTCCTTTCAGAGGCCGGCAATCCATGTGTGGCGGATCCCGGCCAATCCATCGTCAGCCTTGCCCACAAAAAGGGTATCCTGGTGGTGCCCCTGGTGGGAGCCAGCGCGATTTTGCTCGGACTGGTGGCCTCGGGATTCAGCGGACAGCGATTTGCCTTTCACGGCTATCTCCCGATACGCAAGGGGGAGCGGCAGAAAGCGATACGGGAGCTCGAACGACAAGCCTATGCCGGCGACCAGACGCAAATATTTATGGAAACCCCATTCCGGAACAATGCACTGATGGAGGACCTGGTACAGGTCTGCAGGCCGGAAACCCTTCTGTGCGTGGCATGTGACCTGAGCCTGCCGGGGGAATATATCAGGACATACGCGGTGGAGCAGTGGAAACAGAAACTGCCTGATCTGCATAAGCGGACAAGCATATTTTTAATTTACCACCCCTAAAGCGGCCTGTCCCCCGGACGCTCAGGCCGGTTGCCGGACGGCCAGCTTCTTACTATCATGTAGACCCCGAATAAAAACAATGGAATGCTTAGCCATTGCCCCATATTCAGCACCATGCCGGCTTCAAAAGGACTCTGATCCATTTTAATAAATTCCACCAGAAAGCGGGCCGAGAACATGACGATCGCGAAAAAAGCAGACATAAACCCGTTTTTCAGCCGGCTGGAGTGTTTCAGGTACATCCAGCCCAGAGAGAGAAACAGCAGCAGATATACCAGGCCTTCGTAGATCTGTGTCGGATGCTTGGGAACACTCTCCCCGCGGGCTTCAAAGATAAAGCCCCATGGCAGGGAGGTTTCAATCCCATAGATCTCGGAATTCATCAGGTTGCCCATACGGATAAAGAATGCCCCCAGGGCAACCGGGATCACCAGGCGGTCGAGCAGCCACCAGAAAGACTGGTTGCTGACTTTTTTCTGGTAATAGTAAAGGGCCAGCAGAATGCCTGCCGCTCCCCCATGACTTGCCAGTCCGCCTCTCCAGATCATTAGTATCTCCAATGGGTTGCGGATATAATATTCAAAATCGTAGAAAAAGCAATGCCCCAGGCGGGCCCCGATGATACTGCCTGCTGCCATGTACAACAGCAATTTATCCACTTGCCTGAGGGGGATCCCTTCTTTTTTAAAGATCCGGAACATAATCTCATAACCAAGGTAGAAGGACATGGCCCAGAACAGCCCGTACCACCTGACCGCAAGGTTGCCGATGCGGAAAATTTCAGGGCTCGCATCCCAGCTAATCTGTAAAATACTCATGTAGGGAAAATTTACGTGTTGGCTTAATTTCAATGGTTCATCGCTCGTTATTCGATATCCAGGACCTCGACATCAAAGACCAGAATGGCATTTGGCGGAATCGGCCCCCTCCCCTGCTGGCCGTAGGCCAGTTCAGGCGGAATAACGAACCTTGCACGGCTGCCTTTCTTCAGCAAGGCGAAGCCTTCGTCCCAGCCAGGAATCACCTGCCTTCTCCCCAGCACAAAGCGGAATGGTTCCTGTCTTTGCAGGGATGAATCAAACAGACTGCCATCATCCAGGTAACCAGAGTAATGCACGGTGATTATGTCTCCAGCGGCAGGCAGGTCTCCCGTACCCTCCTGTATGACCATAACCTGAAGTCCGCTTTCAGTCGTAAGGGTTTCGGCCCGTTCGGTATTAAAAGGCTGGGCCACCTCCGGTTGCCTGGCACCGAGCACCTCCACGTCGAACACCAGGTTGGCTTCACCGGGGATCCTTCCCCTTCCGGTGGTGCCATAAGCCAGTTGGTAAGGGATAAACAACCTGGCCTGGTCACCGACCCTCAGCAATGCAAAGGCCTCCTCCCAGCCGGGGATCACCATTTTTCTACCCAGGACAAATGTAATCGGCTCCCCCCTGTCTCTCGAAGAGTCAAAAACCGCTCCGTCCTCCAAATACCCGGTATAATGCACGCGCACTTCCATCCCGGGCATCAGGGATGGTCCGTCTCCCTGTACCACGATCGTGTAGGCAAGTCCGCTTTCAGTCTCCCTGCTTTCAAGTCCCTCGACATACAAGCTCTCCGGCGGAGCCAGGCGATCCA
>SLSG01000001.1 GCA_007130545.1 Bacteroidales bacterium
CAACGGTTTGGTTTCACGATTCCCGCCTTGTCGCTTACAGGATGTTCATGAGTTGTTCCTTGATCTTTTCCAGTTCGTCTTTCATCTGCACGACCAGTTTCTGGATATCGGCATCATTGGCCTTGCTGCCGATGGTGTTGATCTCGCGTCCCATTTCCTGGCTGATGAACCCCAGCTTTTTGCCCTGTGCCTGCTCGCTGGCCATGGTTTCCCCAAAATAGTCCAGGTGTTTTTTAAGACGCACTTTCTCTTCAGAAATATCCAGTTTTTCCAGGTAAAAGATCAGCTCCTGCTCAAAGCGGTTGGGATCTGACTGCAGACGGTCCCGCATTTCCCCTATGGCATTTTGCAGCTTATCCTTCAGGTTTTGCATACGGTTCTTCTCAAAGGAAGGTATTTGTGACAACAGCTTCCGGATCTCCGAAATGCGGTCAGACAGGTCCGCCTCCAGATGCGCCCCTTCCGACATCCTGAATGCCCGGGTTTGCTCCAGCGCTTCCTTCACGGCGCCAAGCACCACAGCCCACTCCTGCGCATCGACCTCCTGTGCCGGCTGTTTCATGACTTCCGGCAGGCGCAAGAGGGACGGCAGCAAGTCGGCCGAGACCGGTGCGCCCAGCTCATCCGACAATTGGACCAATTCAGAATAATACTGTTGAAGCAGCGGCTTGTTCAGGCTGAGGGACTGTTGGGCATCGGTATTGTCAAACCCGAGGATTAACTCGGCCTTTCCCCTTACAAGGCTTTGAGACAGCATGTTGCGGAGCTCCTGCTCCTTGTCTTTATAGGGCGGCGGAAGCCGCAGGGAGACGTCCATGTTCTTGCTGTTCAGTGTGCGGAGTTCCACCACCAGGCTTTTTCCCTCCAGCTGGGCCTCGGCCTTTCCAAAACCGGTCATCGACAGGATCATAAGCGTTTTTTTACAAATATAACACAAACTGCCGGGTGTCGCGCATGCTTTGCCTATTCCCGGCAATGGATTATTCACCTGAAAAGCACCGCCAAAAGCCCGAAAAAAAGTATTTTTGTTTGAACCGGCGGCGGTTTTGATTTTTAAACCCTGCCATAATAAACATCGCTACATGATCTTAAAGGGTCTGATTGGTTTCATTGTCGGATGGTGCAGCAAACCAGGCGGGGCAACTGCCGGATGGAAGGTCCGGCGGCAGGCGGCCCGGTTGCAGATCCGGCGGCCAGCACTTCCGGCGGTGGGGCTGCTGTTGTTGTGGCTGTTAGCGCAACCTCCGGCCCGGGCGCAATCATTTCGCGGGGGCTTTCAGGCCGGACTGACGGCGAGTGAGGTCTCGGGTGATTTGAGTGGCGGACCCAACAAACTGGGGTGGTTTGCCTCTGTGTATACCGACATCAGCTTCTCGCCCTTTACTTACTGGCAACTGGAGATCATGTATATACAGAAGGGAAGCCGGGAATTCAACGATCCGGAGACCCCGGAAGACGGGGTGTTCAGGGATTACCGGCTCAATTTACAGTATGTCGAGGTCCCGGTGATTTTCAAGTTCGATTTTTCGGTGTTTGAACGGCTGCCGTATGCGGACTGGCTGACCGGAGAAATCGGGCTGTCTGTTTCGCGCGTGGTGGGGCATTTTGAGACGAACGACGAAGGGGCGGAGAACACCGACCTAATGGCCCTGGAACGTCCGTTTCATGCCGGAGAACTGAATGTTTTGGCCGGGTTTTATTTCCCGGTCAGCGAAAACCTCAGTGTGCACTTCCGGTATTCACAGGGAGTGACCCCCCTGAGACCCCATGCAGGGGGCACGCAGACATGGTACAATCGTGGGCAATACAATTCTGTGTGGTCGCTCGGACTGGCTTACCTGATTTTCTGAGGGATAGGGCTGGTCAGATTCTAATGCTGGTGCAGGGGGCCAATAGCCGTGGCTGATGCCGGGGTTGATGCGGGTGTGCGCGTTATTCTGAGGTGAATTCCGTTTGTATGTCGATGTAGCCCGGGTAGGGGATCAGCCTGCTGCCAACCTGGATGTATGGCCTGGCACGCAGCGTGATCCGCGAGGCCTGCCCCCCCAGGTTCGCCAGATTCAGTCCGAGGTTGATCATCGCCAGTTGCGACTCCCCGTTCATAGCTTCCTTCAGATTGGCTTCCACGGGAACGGTAAAGGTGGCAATGCCCCCGTATGCCGGGATGACGACCCGCTCCTCATATGTGCCACGCGTGATCTCATGTCCGTCAATCAGCAGTATCCATTCGGCCTTGGTCAGGGCCGCATTGTTGGGATTGGGGTTTCTGACATCGACCAGTACGGAGAGGCTGAGGGGGAAATTGCTCGTCCCGGCAGCCGCGTATATGACAAGGGCATCGGCCAGGTTGACATCCTCAATGGACTGAATATTCTGGACATTCACCCCGGCCAGGGTGACGTCTTCCACCCCGCTGAGCCGGAACTCGCAGCGGGAAAGGGATTGCAGCTCACTGGATGACTCGCATCCAAAGAGGAAAACCGTTAGGGGCAGCATAATCAGGAAAAAGTTTCTTCGAAGGTCTTTAAGAGGCGGCATGGCCATGATACTGGTGTTTTAATGGCCTTTCAGCCAGGATTTGCTTACTATGTAAAGGTAGTGTTTAAATGGGCTTGTTCCGCTTTTCCGTGTGGTGCCGCCAGCCAGCTAGAAAACCGGGATTTCCCCCATGTTAATGGATTTTTAATTTAACTTTATCAAATCATGAAATGGCGGCCGTAAAAGGTACGTAGGCTCCATATTGCCTACCTTTGCAAAATTCAGGCCATGGGAAACAACTTCACCATCCGACAACAATAAAAAAAATGGAAAACCGGGATTACCACATATTGCTGGTTGACGATGAACCGGATATTCTGGAGTTTCTGGGATACAACCTGCGGAAGGAAGGGTTCAGTGTGCATACGGCGCTCAATGGCCGGGAAGCCATCGAGCTGGCAAAGCAGACCAATCCGCACCTGGTCATACTGGATGTGATGATGCCCGAAATGGACGGCATTGAAACCTGCAGGGAGCTAAAAAAGATCCCGGAACTTTCTGCCAGCATCATTGCCTTTCTTACGGCCAGGAGCGAGGACTATTCCCAGCTGGCGGGGTTCGATGCGGGGGGGGATGACTACATTGCCAAGCCCATCAAGCCCAGTTTGCTGATCAGCCGGGTAAAGGCATTGCTCAGAAGGTACTCGAGGAGCGAAGAAAGCCCCGACGGACTGCGGATCGGGAACCTGGTCATCGACCGGGAACGTTACCTTGTTCTGAAAGACGGTGAAAAGCTCGTGCTGCCCAAAAAGGAATTCGAACTGCTGAGCCTGCTGGCGTCCAAACCCAATAAAGTGTTTTCAAGGGAAGAGATCTTTGCCGGGGTTTGGGGGACCGACGTAGTGGTGGGTGACCGGACCATCGACGTACATGTCAGGAAGATCCGCGAAAAGATCGGCATCGAAAATGTAAAAACAGTTAAGGGCGTGGGATACAAGTTTGAAATCTGATCTCCTGCCTGGAATATAATCCTGAAATATTACATGCAAACTTATACCCCGTTAAGGCTGTCCCTGTTCGCAGCCTCCCTGGTCACGGCGGCATTTGTGGCCGTATTTGTGTTTTCCGGACTTCTCTTTTACGACTCCCTGAGCTGGACGCTCCTGGCTTTTGGGGGAGTCGGACTGTTTGTTTTTACCGCATTTCTGTTCAAGCTGCTCCTGGAGAAATTCCTGTACGAAAAGATCCGCCTCATTTACAAAACGATCCACGACCTGAAGGTCCCCAAGGGACAACAAACGGGCATTTCCAATGAGGACATCCTGAACCGGGCCAACCAGGATGTACTCGACTGGGCCAGGGACAGGAAAAAGGAGATTGATGACCTTCGCCGGCTGGAGGCTTACAGGCGGGAATACCTGGGCAATGTTTCCCATGAACTGAAAACGCCCATCTTTAACATACAGGGGTATGTGCTGACACTGCTTGACGGTGCGCTCGACGACCCGGAGATCAACCGGAAATACCTGCTGCGAGCGGAAGAAAGCATCAACCGGATGATCTCCATCGTGGAGGACCTGGAGGTGATCTCCCGTTTTGAGTCCGGCGAACTGAAACTCCGGATGTCTTATTTTGACATCGTGGCCCTGAGCCGGGAGGTCATGGAATTCATTGAGATTGAAGCCGGGAAAAAAGGCATCAGGCTCTATTTCGGACATGCGTACGATTCGCCGGTGATGGTGCATGCCGACCGGGAACGCATCCGGCAGGTGCTGACCAACCTGGTGGTCAACTCCATCAAGTACGGGATCGAGAACGGACGCACCAAGTTCAGCTTTTTTGACATGGATGAACACATTCTGATCGAGGTCACCGACAGCGGAATCGGCATTCCGAGGGAGGAATTGCCCAGGGTGTTCGAGCGCTTCTACCGCGGGGACAAGAGTCGGAGCAGAACGGCCGGAGAGGGGGGGAGCGGACTCGGCCTGGCCATTGTAAAACATATCATCGAAGCCCATGCCCAAACCATCAACGTACGGAGCACCCCCGGCGTGGGAACCACCTTTGCCTTCACCTTGAAAAAGGGAAGCCGCACCACTGTGTAAAATTATCTTGGTCCCGTTTTGTGCGTTATTTTCAAGGCATTAATAACCAGTTATATACGAAGAAATCGTTAATATCTTCGTTAATAACTTTTTCTTTAAAAATTCACAAAATAATTTATTTTTACCAATCCTGGAAAAATCGCCGTTCCGTGTTTTTTGCCGTTCAAAAATTAATTTAATATTAACCCGGATCAATGGTATTTTTTCCCTGAAGCTTGTTAATTTTGTGCCTCAAAAAATTTGAAAAAAAACTCAATCCAATCCAGTTAATCACTTAACCTATCCAATCACTAAACAAAAATCTGATGAGAAAACAAAAGTTATTTTTTATTGGAGTGATGGCTGCATTTTTCCTGGTTCTCGGGTCGAATGCAGTTTTTTCACAGGGTGTCACCACCTCCGCGATCGAGGGAACGGTTCTGAGCATTACCAATGAACCGCTTCCCAATGCCAACGTCGTGGCGGTCCACACCCCGTCCGGAACCCGATACGGTGCGGTTTCCAGGGCTGACGGCCGCTTTAACCTGCCGAACCTGCGCACCGGTGGTCCTTACGAGATCACGGTGAGCTATGTCGGGTTCCAAAGTGACCAGGTGTCCAATGTATACCTTTCATTGGGGGAGACCAGGAGCATGGTATTCTTCCTGATCGAAGTGGGGGTTTCACTGGAGGAAGTGGTCATTGCCGGTATGAGGGACCGGGTGTTTGATGCCGGGCGTACCGGTGCCACCACCAACCTCGACACCGAGACCATCAACATGATGCCGACCATTTCGCGCAGCATCAACGACTTCACCCGCCTGAACCCCCAAAGCAACGGGGCGAGTTTTGCAGGCCGTGACAACCGTTTCAACAACTACA
>SLSG01000315.1 GCA_007130545.1 Bacteroidales bacterium
CCAGCGCATCGGCACCGACGGCATCTGGTGGGGCATCCCGATCGCCTGGGCCTTCGGTTTTGTCGCAGCATTCATTTACTACCGCTCAGGGAGGTGGAAAGGAAAGCAAGTCACCCGTCCAAAGGGATAGGCCGTCCGAAAACGCTCAATCGTGTACGGAATCGCACATTGGACAGCATGGAAGACTTTGGCAACCTGGATAAAAACATCCGACAAAAAGTTGTAAATACCTGTTTTATAAATGAATAACAAATCAGGAACATATTTTGCTGCGGTGTATTGGTAAACCAGCCCCTCCCTCGGCGGATGTGGCCTTAAATTCAAGACCATGTTCCACAGCTATTTCCTGAGCGCCATCAGAAATTTCCTTAGGCAAAAATCAAGTACCATCATCAATATTTTTGGGCTGTCCATTGGACTCTGCGTGGCCCTGATCATTTTTCTGTATGCATTTGATGAACGGCAATATGATCGCTTTCATGACAATGCGGAAAATATATACCGCATCACCACCCAGTTCGGTTTCCAGGAGGGGCAGGTCCCACTTGGGCCTTATGTGATGAATGAGGTGTTGCTGGAGCATGTGCCCGGGATCCGGTCCTCCATGCGCCTACGACCGGAAAATCCCGAAGAATTTTCTATTCGCATCGGGGATCAGGATTTTTTGCAGGAGGGTTTTCTCCTGGCCGATCCACATTTTTTCCGGTTCTTCTCTTTTCCTTTGCTGGAGGGACATCCCGACCATGTGCTGGAATCCCCCCGCTCTGCCGTGATTACCCGGGAAGCAGCAGAAAAATATTTTGGAGACGAGGACCCGGTGGGAAAAACCATTTTGGCCCGTGGAGTCCACCCTTTCACCATTACCGGCGTCATGGCCGACTTCCCGGAGCATAGCCACTTTCGCGGGTCTTTTGTGGCGAACATGGAGCTGCTGAAAGACTGGAACCAGGATGCCTTCGAGAACTGGGGTGCTTTTGGAAATTATTATTATTTTCTGTTGGATGAACATGCAGACCCTGTCGCCATGGAGCAAAAGATCAACCAGGTGGTCCAGGAACATTCCCCTGAATGGTTCACCGAGGTAAGTTTCGGGCTGCAGCCCATGCTGGACATCCGACTGTATTCATCCGGAATCGGATGGGACATTGGCAGCCAAGGCAACATCATCCTGCTAAGGGGCTTGCTGGCTGTGGCAGCGATTATCCTGCTACTGGCCTGTGTGAACTACATCAACCTGAATACGGCCCAGTCGAGTCTCAGAAGAAAAGAGGTCGGAATCCGGAAGGTGATGGGCGCCGGGAAAAGGGACATATTCTGGCAAAACATGACGGAGTCCTTTGTACTGGTTTTGCTGTCGTTCGGGCTGGCCATGGTACTTGTGGAAATACTACTCCCGTTCTTGAATGACCTGAGCGGAAAACAATTGGGCTTGGGGGTGGTCTTCACCGGACAGATACTTCCGTTACTGCTGCTTTCCCTGATCCTCATCGCTTTTCTGGCGGGCTCCTACCCTGCCCTGGTCATGGGCAGATTCCGGCCGGCCGATATCCTGAAGGGCAGTTTGCTTTCTTCGCCTGACAGCGGTCTGAAAACCAGGTGGGCCAATTTGCGTATGCGCCAGCTGCTCATCATCTTCCAGTTCTGTTGCGCCACGGCCCTGGTGATCATCAGCCTTTCAGTCAACCGCCAGATCAACTATTTGATGAACATGGACCTGGGCTATGAACAGGAAGACCTGTTCTTTATATATAATCCGGAGGACGACCGGATGGAGAGTCGCTTTCTGAGCATCAAAAACAAGCTCGAGCAATATCCGGAGATCCTGACGGTAGGTGCCGGGCACAATGTGCCCTCTGAAGGCTTGCATAATTTTTCCTATATTCAGCTGCAGGAACAGGAATCACAGATCCATGTAGGCAACCTGGACGTGCATCCGGATTACTTTGAAACCACGGGTACCCGCCTGATTGCAGGCAGGTATTTTCATAAGGACTCCCAGACAGATGCCGGTTGGGGGGCCGTCATCCTGAACCGGTCTGCCGCCAGGATGATGGGACATACCCCCGAAGAGATCATTGGCAAACAGCTGACTTCGCAGGACCCGGAGATCGTTCCGCGGATTGTCGGGGTGGTGGAAGACATCCATTTTACAGCCGCCCACGAGAAGGCACCCCCCATGCTTTTCACCACCGGATACGGGGATGAAGCCTTCCGGGCCATCCTGGTCAGGACCAGGCCAGGGGCACTTGCGGCCGGACTGGATTACGCACGGGAGGCCTGGGGAGAAGAAGCCGTTGCCTTCCCATTCAGCCACGGGGTGGTCAAAGACAACTTCCGTTCAAAATTCCAAAGCGAGGAGCAAACCATTGCCATGGTCACCATTTTCATGGTGCTGGCCATATTGATCTCCTTGATGGGTCTCTTCGCGCTGGCATCCTTTGTCATGACATCGCGGACCAGGGAAATTGCCGTCAGAAAGGTACTGGGTGCTTCCGAACAGAAGATCCTATGGATGATAGGCAAGGAATTCAGCCTGCTGGTGGTCATCAGCACCGTTCTGGCCTGGCCCGTTGCCTGGCTGGTCTTAAGCCGCTGGCTGGAAACCTTTGCCTACCGGCAGGATATCAGCCTGTCGCTGTTTGTAGTCGGACCCCTGGTGGCTATCCTCGCCGCCTGGTTCACCATTTCATACCATGCCTTGAAAACCGCCCGGGTCAATGCGGCGGAAGCATTGAAATACGAATAACTCCTCCCCTGTCCGCCGCTGTGCAGCCAGCCGGAATACGGTCAAGGCCTTGCCAGCCGGCCAGAACGGGAACAAATATGGAAAAAAGGTTTCTCGAATTACAAAATATTCGTATTTTTGCAGACGCAAATGGCTCCGTAGCTTAATTGAATAGAGCATCTGACTACGGATCAGAAGGTTCCAGGTTTGAGTCCTGGCGGAGTCACAAGATAATCAGCCACTTACAGGGTAAAACCTGTAGGTGGCTTTTTGATTTCATCCAGGCACAAAATGTAATTCAAGAAGTCAACAGAGTATGGTATTTGGGTAATATTCCGGAATAAAATCCGGAATAGGGCCTGTATATTTGCCTGCGGAGGTGGCCAGATTGTTCATGGATCCGCCTGAGTTTTAATCTAATTGTATTCGGATGAAGTTAATTGATGCCGCTGCCATCGCTAGCGCTGCTACTTATCAGGAATGGCTGGAAACGATGAAAGCGGCCCTTGCTGAGACCCCGTTTTACGATAAATGCATGCTAAAGCGCCAGCATATTGACTTTGGCAAAAATACCTTCCTGCTGATGCCATGTGTAAATGACCAGTTCTGGGTGACCAAGCTGGTTTCCTATTGTCCCGAAAACCATAAACTGGGAAAGTCCGCCATATACGGCACTGTAATCCTGAATGACAGCCAGACAGGTGAACTGCTTGCCGTAATGAACGGAGGAATGATTACCGCCCTGCGCACCGCAGCTGTCGGTGCCACTGGCCTGGATCTCCTTGCGCCAGGGGATGTAAAAACACTCGGTATTGTCGGAACAGGTACCCAGGGAATGTACCAGGCGCTTTTTGCCTGCCAGGTCAGGGGGTTTGAAACGATCCGCTTTTATGACAAGGACGAAACGGCCGCATCTGCCTTCACTGATTTTGCCAAAAGGAAATTGCCTGGCATCCGGCTGCAGAAGGCCAAAGATGCTGCAGCGCTTGCAAGGGAATCGGAGGTCATCATTACGGCTACCAACTCCAGGAATCCTTTGTTTCCGGATGATGAGGATCTTTTAGCCGGGAAAACCATCGTTGCTGTGGGGTCTTATAAACCTGACTTCAGGGAGTTGCCGTCCTCCATTTTTTCCCACACACAACAGGTATTTGTAGATACTGCACATGCAGCAACTGAGAGCGGGGACCTGGCCATACCGGTTCAGGAGGGCCTCATTCCGGCACAGAATATTCATCCACTGGGAAAGCTGATCAGCGGAGAGGTCTCCCTGGCGCAATCCCCTAGCCGGCTGTTCAAGACCGTGGGAAGTGCTGTATACGATTTGTTTGCAGCTCAGCTGGTGTTTCAAAAGACCAATACGAACCAGCCGGCAGGCTGAATAATTACAATCTGAAATATGAATGACAAAGGTTTCCTCCAAAAGGTTTTAAACAAAATTGAAATAATCGGCAACAAATTGCCCCAACCGGTTACACTGTTTGCCATTCTCATCGCCGGAGTGCTGGTCCTGTCCTGGATATTCGGTACAATCGGATTGAGTGTGGACCATCCTTCGCCCCGCATCACGGAGCCAATCCGGGCGGTAAACCTGCTGGATGCAGATGGCATCCAGAAAATCCTGACTTCGATGGTCCGGGTGTTTGCCAATTTCCCACCGCTTGGACTGGTGCTTGTGGTCATGTTCGGCATCGGTGTGGCGGAAAGAAGCGGACTAATCTCTGTGGCACTCCGGATATTTGTTTCGAAGGTCCCCAGTTCACTGATTACCTTTTCCATTGTTACGGTGGGCATGATCAGCTCCGTGGCGGCTGATGTGGGATATGTGGTGCTGATTCCGCTTTCTGCGGTCATCTTCAAGGGCATAGGCCGGCACCCGCTGGCCGGACTGGCTGCGGCTTTTGCAGGGGTTTCGGGTGGATTCGGGGCGAACCTTCTTCCCACCGGACTCGACCCGATGATGGCGGCGTTCACCCAGAGTGCAGCCACCATCCTTGAACCTGCGTATACCGTGAATCCATTGTCCAATTATTATTTTCTGGCGGCCTCTGTCCCGATAGTCGGACTGGCCGGGACCTGGGTGACCGAGAAGATTATCCTGCCCAGACTGGGACCTTATGAGGGTGGGGACAATGAAAGCTTTACGAACGAGTTTACGCCCTTAGAAAAGAAAGGATTGAAGTGGACCATGATCGCGGTGGGGATTATCCTTGCGCTGGTTGTCTGGGGGACCGTATCCCCTTCAGGTGCATTCAGGGGCGAGGATGGTGGTTTTGACCCGCTTTACAATTCGATTGTGCCGCTGATGTTCATCATCTTTTTTGTTGGCGGTCTGGTGTTTGGGATCGTGGCGAAGACCATCACGGGAGACAAGGACGTTTCCAATATGATGTCAGAATCCATGGCCACCATGGGCAGTTATATCGTATTGTCATTCGTGGCTGCGCATCTGGTGGAGTTTTTCATCTGGTCAAACCTCGGATCCATTTTGGCAATATCCGGCGCAGAAACATTGAAAACGATCGGATTTGTTGGCATCCCCCTGATGGTGGCCTTTATTCTTTTCTCCTCCCTGATTAATCTGATCATCGGCAGTGCTTCCGCCAAATATGCCATACTCGCACCCATTTTTGTTCCCATGCTGATGCTGATGGGGTATTCCCCTGAGACCACCCAGCTTGC
>SLSG01000271.1 GCA_007130545.1 Bacteroidales bacterium
TAGACCGGATTCCGTTTGGGTGGAGGGTCCCCGCCAGCTGCTGGACACACTTGCCTTTGTGGAAACTGAAACGCTGATTCTCCGGGATCTGAATCAGACCGTTGAAATACAGGCTGCAATCGTTCCCCCCGATCCGCATCCTTCTGTAAGGGTCGTGCCTGACCGGACGAACCTTGTGGTCCCGGTCGGGGAGTTTACGGAAGCCAGTCTGGAAGTGGAACTGACTGTGCATTGTCCTGATACCCTAAACGGACATATGGGAGAGCGGCTACGGCTGTTTCCCCAAAAAGTACAACTTACCATTCTGGTTGCGCTGAAGGATTATGGGCGGGTAAATCCCTCGCTGTTCTCTGCGATGGTAATTTGCCCGGATGCCTCAAGGGAAGGAAGCCAGTTGGAGGTGGTGGTGGACCGGTATCCGGACTTTGTGAGGGTGGAGTCCATCCGTCCTTCCACAGTGGATTACCTGATCCTGGAATAATGCTGTCCGGCAACGAATAATGCGGGTTCAGTCCAGCAACTCCCTGTACATGTCCAGAACACCCCGGGCATAAGCATCCATGGAAAAGTTCGCGAGAATGGCCGATCTGCCCTCGCTCCCCATGTCTTCCCGCAAGCGGGGCTCGTTTGCCAGTCGAAGGATCGCACCGGCCATGGAACGGTGATCCCGGGTCTTTACGATGATGCCGCTTTCCGGACCGGGGAAAAGCTCGGGCATCCCCCCGGCATTGGTCACCACGCAAGGCAGGCCCAGCAGCATGGCTTCCATGACCGATTTGGAAAGCCCCTCGTTGTTGGATGGCTGCACATAGATGTGAAACCCCTGCATCAGCGGGTACACATCCTCCCGGTACCCTAACACATGGATCCGGTCGCGCATCGGACTGTCTGCCATTGTTTTCTGAAGGCCTGTATTGTCCATGTCTTTGCCGATCAATACCAAATGGATACGGGGGTCCTGATACAACTGCCAGGTGGACCGGATCAGGGTTTCTATGCCTTTTACCCGTCGGTAGTTGGCCACGCAACCAATGACCAGGGCATCCGGGGGAATGCCTTCGCCCTGCAGGTCCGCCGCCTGGATCCCGTCAAACCATTCGGGGAGAAAAGCCTTGTAGTGCACCACGGTTTTTTTTCGTCGGAAAATGAACTGCCTGTCGACCTGCTCCTGAACATATTTTGACAGACAGGAGATGCGGTCAACCCTGGGGTGTAAATGGGATAACCAGGCAAAGGGGTCGTGCCAGTACAATCCACCTGCTCCCCGGTAGGTAACCACCTTTACAGGCAGCCCGACAGCCGCCCACACCCCGTTGGAGGCCGCCCGGCTGTTAAAAAGGTGGACAATGTCAAACTTCCCCTCCCGGATGAACTTCCGCAGCTGCCATATTCCCTGTACCGTGATTTTCGCTTTGGGATGCCGGAAATGGACCGGGATACCCGCCTTTTCAAACTCACGGGTATGCACCGACGGCTGGTTTGTCACCACCTCGATTGCCACCCCCCTGCGATAAAGCTCCAGCACCAGCCGGGCTTCCGGCCGTGAAGAGACCACATCGTCGTATTGTGAAAGCACCAATGCCTTCATATGCCATATGTGCTGTAAACGCCACACAAATGTAGTGGAATTCGCATACCCGGCGTACGTAAAAGGCTTATATTTGCCTGTTGAAGGGGGATACAGATGATCAAAGTCGGATTGACAGGAAATATCGGGAGTGGAAAAACCACGGTTTGCCGGGTGTTTGAAATGCTCGACATCCCGGTTTACTATGCAGATGCAGAGGCCAGGAAATTTTTGAACAGCCCTGGGGTGACCGGTCAGTTGCAAATTCTGTTCGGAAAGAATATCCTGGATGCGGAAGGCAAACCGGACAGGAAAAAGATTGCCGGCATCGTGTTTCGTGACAAGGAGCGTCTCAAACAACTCAACGACATCATCCATCCGCTGGTCAGACAGGGCTTCGAATCCTGGCTGCAAATGCATTCCTCCTCGCCCTATGCATTACAGGAGGCGGCCATCCTGTTTGAGACCGGCCATTACAGGCACTTCGACAAGACCATCCTGGTAACTGCCCCAAAACAGGTTCGCATTGAGCGGATATGCCGTCGTGACGGAGTTTCGGTCCGTGATGTGGAGGAGCGGATGCAGAACCAGTCAGACCAGTCAGCCCTGGAGAAGCTGGCCGACTTCACAATCCACAATGACGGCAGGCTCTTGGTAATCCCCCAGATCCTGCGTATCCATGAACAACTTGCCGGAACTATATCATAAAAAAGCTTTGCTGGTGTAATATGCCTGGCCTTGCGTACGTTAAAAAAACATGAAGAAGCTGCTGTTTTTCCTGTTCCTGTCAGTCATGCTGGCGTTGCCCGGTAAGGCAGTGGGACAGGCACAGAGCGGACGGGTGTTTGAATTTCTCAACCTGCCTTCAACGGCCAGGGTTACAGCCCTGGGAGGCTATGGTTTCCCGGACCTGGACAATGACCTTGGCATGGCCCTGATGTTTCCATCCCTGCTGCAGCCCGGGTTCAGCAACCACCTTTCGCTGAATTTTGTGGATTACTTCGATGACATCAACTACGGCACCGTGGCGTTTTCGCGCAGCTTTGAAAAGCTTGGCTCCTTCAGCGGTTCCTTGCAATACATCAATTATGGACGTTTTACGGAAGCAGATGAGGTGGGGGAGACCTACGGTACTTTTACTGCCGGTGAATATTCCTTTATGGTCGGATGGGGAAGAAGGATAGGGGAGCACTGGTATATTGGCAGCAACCTGAAAAGCATCCATTCCCATTACTATGACAGCAATGCCTGGGGGCTGGCCCTGGACATTTCATTCACCTATTTACGTCCGGAGAAAGGCCTTGCCGCAGGAATCCTGGCCAGGAATTTCGGTTACCAGGTCATCCCTTTCCGAAACGGCAACCAGGAGCCCATGCCGTTCGACCTGGTGCTGGCGGGCTCACTGAAGCTGGCCAATGCGCCATTCCGGTTTTCCCTGGTTGCCCATAACCTCCACCGGCCGGATCTGACCTATACCTCCCCGATGCGTCTTCCGGGCTCACCCTTTTCGACGCAGCCAAGCAGGGAAACTTTCGGGGAGAAGGTGAGTGGGTTCGCAGACAAGGCGATGCGGCATGTGGTTGCCGGAATTGAATTTGTGCCGGGCAATAACTTCGGTTTTCGTGTCGGGTATAATTACCGTAGGAGGCAGGAGATGAAGGTGGATACACGGCTTTCGACAGTGGGGCTCTCATGGGGCTTCGGATTCAGGGTTTCCCGGTTCCAGATGCATTACGGCCGGTCTAATTACCATCTGGCAGGCGCCCCCAACCACATTTCCATCAGTACCAGCCTCAGCGAACTGTTCCACCGGCCGGAACAACTTCCGGAAATTGAATAATTCGGTATCTTTGACCGATGACCCGGACCGCCTGCTTGATTGTCTTCCTGATTCTTTGCCAGAGCCATCTCACAATTGGTCAGGGCGGATACTGGGTGTACTTTAAGGATAAACCTGACGAAGGCTTTGATCCCTATCTGTTTTTTGATCCCAAAGCCATAGAACGCCGGCTCAGGCACGGTCAATGCCTGTATGATCCGGTAGACATTCCGGTCAGTGAAAAATACCTGGAGGCCGTGTCGGCCCTGGTGGATTCCATGGGTGTTGTCACAAGATGGCTGAACGCGGCTTTTGTTTACGCCGGACCGCAGGCGGCGGACTCGCTTGCCGGGCTTTCTTTTGTCAGGCAGGTGGAACCTGCCGGCAGAACGGATCTGACCGCCACGCTTTTTGGTGAGGAAAGAGCAGAAACCGACAGTCCCGGCCTCTCTGGATTCAGCCTCTCCTCCCGACCCGGCCTTTCTCCGGCCGATGCGGAAGCGCTAAGCACCCAGATCGACCATATACAGGGGCGGCTTTTTGCAGAGAACGGCCTGGACGGGGCAGGGATCCGGATCGCCTTATTTGATGCGGGATTTCCTGGTGTGGATACGCACCCGGCATTTGAACACCTCAGAAGGGATGGACGCATAGTGGAGACGTGGGACTTCCACAGGGACCGGTCCGATGTCTACCGCTACAATGCCCACGGAACCATGGTTCTTTCGATGGTTACCGGGATATACGACGGCCACCAGATGGGGCTTGCCACGGGAGCTGACTTTCTGCTTGCACGGACCGAGATTCGCAGGGAACCCTTTTTTGAGGAAAAATACTGGCTTGCGGCTGCCGAATGGGCCGACAGGCTGGGGGCGGATATCATCAGTTCATCATTGGGCTATATCCACCACCGCTATTTTCCGGAGCAAATGGACGGACAAACCTCCCTGGTGGCCCAGGCAGCACGGATTGCCATCCGAAAGGGAATGCTGGTGATCAATGCAGCTGGCAATGAAGGAGACAATCCCAGGTGGCGGGTGATCATTACCCCGGCCGATGTGGACAGTGTGATGAGCGTGGGTGCGGTCAGCCATCCTTCCATGCTGAGGACCTCCTATTCTTCGGTGGGACCCGCAGCAGACGGGGCGACAAAACCGAACCTGGTTGCCATGGGGAATGTATTGCTGGCCAATGCCAGCGGACTTTCCCGCAGGCAGGGAACCTCGTTTTCTGCTCCACTGGTGACAGGCTTTGCGGCCTGCCTCTGGCAAAAATTCCCGGGCCTGACCAATATGGAGCTTTTTGAGGCAATGCAGCGCAGCGGTTCCCTTTACCCCTACTTTGACTATTCCCATGGGTATGGTGTACCGAGGGCGGGTGTTTTTTTTGAAGCGCAACCGGGCGGCTCCTTGCCGGGCTTTGACCTGGAAGTGCAGCAAGGAAGGCTTGTTTTCCAGCTTAGGTTTAACCCTTTGCCGGCAGAGGAAACACAGGTGCAGGAGCGCTACCTTTATTATCAGATCCTGGACCGGGACGGCAGGATTGAGCAGTACTTTGTGGTTCTGTTGGACCAGTCTGACCGCCTGGCCCTTGATATGGCGAACTTTAGAGCCGGACAAAAGGTCCGGTTCCACTTCGAAGGCTACACAGCCTCCTGGGAATTTTAATATGCTGTTAAACTGCTTTTATTCTTAAAACCCGTGA
This sequence comes from Bacteroidales bacterium, assembly GCA_007130545.1. GTDB lineage: Bacteria > Bacteroidota > Bacteroidia > Bacteroidales > UBA7960 > SLSG01. The sequence goes on from SLSG01000271.1 coordinate 5,091, forward strand.
ACATGTTCAAAGGATTATTGGGCGTACTTCTGATTTGCACCGGACTGGGCGTGAATGGACAGAGGGTTGTGATCTCGGAGGACCTTCGTTCCCGGGATGAGGTCCCGGAGTTCGGCATGAACCGCAAGCATTACCGGCATTTTTACACCGGGTTTCACTTCCCTGCCGGCAAGCCCGGGCATCCCGGTGCACAGATCCTCCATCGCCGCTCCCTGGCCTTTGATTATGGCTTGCGTTATAAGCGGAGGTTCAACAATACTTTCTCAGCCGGGTATGACCTGGCTCTGAAACGCTCCTCCTTTTTTATCCGGCAGCATGATGGCAAACTGGTCCCGGATCCGGCCATTCATGAAAAGGAGAAACTTGTCTTTCTGACCGGGGAGCTTGGGCTGTACCACCGCATCAATTACGGACGCAGGGGAGACCATATCGGGCGTTTCATTGACCTTGGGGCCTATGGGGCCTGGCACTTCAATGTTCGCCACGTTTCCTTTGATGAGTTTGACAATGAGCGCGTCCGCGTCAGGCGGTCAGGCATGGATTATCCTGAGCCGCTGGGATATGGCCTGTTGCTCAGGATCGGGTTTAACAATGTCGTGGCGAAGGGCACCTACAGGATGTCTGACTTGTTCAGGCCGGATGCCGGGCTGCCGGAGTTTCCAAGGTTTACAATCGGACTCGAACTGGGATTACACAGGCCATGATCGGTGGCAGGTTCCCTGGTTTTTAATCCTTACCCAGGCCAGCCGATGCCTTTTTCATACTGATCATCAGTCCGTCTCTGAAAGGCAGCAGCAGGTTGATGATGCCGGGATGGTCCTTTACATATTGATTGAACCGGATAATCCCAAGGGTTTCGGGATCCGGCGCCGCACTTTCCCTTGCCTTGCCGGCCGTGTTCTCCGGGCCGCCGCTTGTGCGCTCCGGGCCGCCGGCCGTGTTCTCCGGGCCGCCGCTTGTGCGCTCCGGGCCGTCGGCCATGTTCTCCGGGCCGCCGCTTGTGCGCTCCGGGCCGTCGGCCGTGTTCTCCGGGCCGCCAGCATCCGCGCCGATTACCTTTCCGCTCCACAGCACGTTGTCGGCCAGAATCACCCCCCCTGGGCGAAGCTTCTCATAAGCCATGTCAAAGTAACGGATGTAGTTTTCCTTGTCGGCATCAATGAATACCAGGTCAAAATATTCGTTCAGTGTGGGGATGACCTCCAGAGCCTCTCCAATGTGTAAAACAATGCTGCTTTCCAGGCCAGCCTGCCTGATGTAGTCCCGGGTGAAGTCCTCCAGCTCGGGGTTGTGGTCGATGGTGTGCAATTTCCCCCCGGGTTGAAGTCCCTGGGCCAGGCAGATGGCAGAATAGCCCGTATAGGTTCCTATCTCCAGGATGGCTGCTGGCCGTAGCATACGGCTGATCATTTCCAGCAGCCTGCCTTGCAGGTGCCCGCTTAACATCCGCGGCCTGACCATGCGGGCATGGGTGTGGCGGTTCAGACTGGCCAGCACCGGAGATTCGCTGCTGCTGATCTCCCGTGCATAGTCCTCTATTTCTTTTGGGATGAATTCCATATTGATTGCTTGTGCAAGCGATGGCTATTTTGGCCGGTAGGCCAGAATGCTGAGGTGATCGGGATCAAAGACCTGGTTGGCTGCTTCAAGCAGGTCGCCCGTGCCGATGGCTTCTATTTTCCGGTTGATGTCCTCCAGGCTGTCCACCTGGTCAAAAACCAGCATGCTTTTTCCCATCGAAAGCATTTCACTTAAATTGGACTCATAGGTGATGGCTACCTGGCCAATCAATTGTTGTTTGGCCCGCTTCAGCTGCAGGGTACCGAGCCGGTTCTCCCGAAGGCGGCCAAGCTCCTTCCGGATGATGGCCAGGGTTTTCTCCGTATACCCGGGAGCCGTTCCGAAATAGATGCTGAAGATCCCGGAATCGGTAAAGGGCTGGTAATGGCTTTCAATATTGTAGCAAAACCCGTGTTTTTCACGCACGGCCATGTTCAGCCTGGAATTCAGGCCTGGCCCACCCAGGATGTTGTTTAGCAGCACCATGCCGGTTTTCAGCGGATGGTCGCTGTGGAATGCCATATTGCCCACCACACAATGTGCCTGGTGGTTGCGTCGCTTAACGAAACGGGTCTCTGCCCTGTAGTCGTTGAAAGGAATGCGCTTGCCTGCCCTGTTCCCGGGCCGGATATGGCCGAAATATTTTTCTGTGAGTCGGACCAGGCGACTGAACTCGATGCGCCCAACAGAGCAAATGACCATTTCCCCGGTCATATAGTTGTTCTCCATGAACGTCCTGATGGAACGTTCGCTGAACCGCCTGATCTGTTTTGGATTCCCCAGGATGTTGCGTCCAAGTGGATGGTCTCTGAACACCACCCCGTCAAAATCATCGAAGATTTGCTCGCCGGGAGCGTCCTTGTATGAATTGATCTCATCCAGTACGATGTCTTTTTCCTTGTCCAGTTCCTTTTCGGGAAAAACCGAGTCGAAAAGGATGTCGGAAAGCAGGTCGAACCACCTTTTATAATGGGGGTACATGAAAGACGCATAAATGCAGGTGTCCTCCTTGGTGGTATAGGCGTTCAGTTCCCCTCCGACATTTTCCATATGGCTGAGAATGTGGAAGTTGCGCCTGCGTCGGGTCCCCTTGAAGATCACATGTTCTATGAAATGTGCCAGGCCCTGTTCATGGTCCTGCTCATCCCGTGAACCGGCATTGACGGCAATCCCGCAATGCGCCACTGTCGAGTTGCTTGTCTTATGGATCAGCCTTATGCCGTTGGAAAGCCTGTGTGTCTGGTAGGTCATCGTTTCTTCTGGGGGAACTTCATCAGGTAACCTGGATTGACCAGTCCCTTCGAGATATTGCTTAGTCTTTTCCGGATCAGGGTTTTTTTCAGCGGGGAGATCCTGTCCACCATCACGATCCCTTCTATGTGGTCGTATTCATGCTGGATGATACGCGCCGCCAGACCGGTGAATGATTCTTCTTGCCTGTTAAACTGCTCATCCTGATATGAAAGGCGGATGTCTGGCTTGCGTGAGATATCCTCCCTCAGGTCGGGGAAACTCAGGCAACCTTCATTGAACACCCATTCCTGGCCACTTTCCTCAAGAATCTCCGGGTTGATGAATACCCTTTTAAAATCCTCCAGTCCGGGATCATCCTCTATAAAGGGGGTGGCGTCGATCACAAAGATCCGTTTGCTTATGCCAACCTGTGGAGCCGCCAGTCCGACTCCCTGCGCCCTGTACATGGTTTCCCACATATTCCCGATAAGGTCGGTGAGTCCTGGTTCGTCCTGTTCGACCGGCAATGCCCTTTTTTTCAGCACAGGGTCGCCGTAAGCCACAATGGGAAGTATCATAACCGCTTGCTTGTAAAGCTTAGTTTTTCTAAATAGGATTGCAGGATAATCGTCGCGCTGATGGTGTCTACCAGTGCCTTGTTCTGCCTGGCTTTTTTGCCCAGTCCGGCATCGATCATTGTCTGCATGGCCATACGGGACGTGAATCTTTCATCCACACGTTCAACAGGGATGTCAGGAAATTGTTTCTGCAGCTGCCGGATAAATGGTTCAATATAACGGCTGGCATCCGAAGGCCGGTTCATCATATCCACCGGCAGTCCCACTACAATACAGTCCACCGGCTCGCGGGAGATATAGCCACGCAAAAATTCCATCAGGTCTTTTACATGCACGGTGGTCAGGCCGTTGGCAATCAGCCTTGACTGGTCCGTCACGGCGAGGCCGACCCGTTTTTGCCCATAATCTATTGCAAGTATGCGTCCCATGATCCTGATAAACTGCAAAGATACATAAAGCTTTGTAAGGCAATGCTATTTTACGGGCTTCTCTGCCATGGTCACAGGGGGAAAGATTTGTATATTTGCATCGGATGGAAACACATAAAAAGATTGTGGAACAGGCCTGGGCAGACCGCAGCCTGCTTCAAAAAAAAGAGGTTCAGGATGTGGTTTGCGAGCTTGTGGACCAGCTGGACAAAGGCCTGCTAAGGGTGGCCTCTCCGGATGGAGACCAATGGGTGGTGCATGAATGGGTCAAGATGGCCGTTGTACTTTATTTTCCGATACGGAAAATGGAGGTGACGGAAGTCGGACCATTCAGCTTTCACGACAAGATTCCGTTGAAAAAGGGCTTTGACCGCCTGGGTGTACGGGTCGTACCCCATGCCATTGCCCGGTATGGCTCCTTCCTGGACGAGGATGTGGTAATGATGCCTTCCTATGTGAATATCGGCGCCAGGGTGGGAAGAGGGACCATGGTGGATACCTGGGCCACCGTCGGAAGTTGTGCCCAGATCGGGGCATATGTGCACCTCAGCGGGGGGGTGGGCATCGGTGGTGTGCTGGAACCGATACAGGCCGCACCGGTGATAGTGGAAGACCATTGTTTCATTGGCTCCCGCTGTATTGTGGTGGAAGGGGTTCGCATAGAAAAGGAAGCGGTGCTGGGAGCCAACGTGGTATTGACGGGTTCAACCCGCATCATTGACGTTAGCGGTCCGGAGCCCGTTGAATATACCGGGAGGGTGCCGGCAAGATCGGTTGTGATCCCGGGCAGCATACCCAAAACCTTTCCGGGAGGCACCTATCATGTGCCATGCGCGCTGATTATTGGGAAACGCAAGCAAAGCACCGATCAGAAAACCAGCCTTAACGAAGCCCTGCGCCAGTTCCGGGTGGACGTATAGGCAAGCAAGTCTTCTTTTCGTTAAATTTGTACCGAAATTTTTTTTTCATGCCAGCATTGTCAGCGGTTGTCATTGCCTTTAACGAGGAAAAATACATCGAAAGGTGTATCCGTTCTCTTCAGACGGTTGCCGATGAGGTGGTGGTGGTCGACTCTTATTCGACAGACCGCACGGCAGCCATTTGCAAGGAACTGGGTGTGAAGTTATATCAACAAGCCTTCCTGGGGTATGTCCAGCAGAAGGATTTTGCCGTGGGCCTGGCCACCCATGACCATATCCTTTCGCTGGATGCTGATGAAGCCCTGTCGGAAGAAATGGCAGACTCTGTGAGGCAGGTAAAGGAAAACTGGACCCATGATGCATACGTTTTCAACCGCCTGAATAATTTTTGCGGACGGTGGATGTGGCATACCAGCCTCTATCCCGACCGAAAACTCAGGCTTTTTGACCGTCGCAAGGCTTCCTGGGGGGGAGTGAACCCGCATGATAAGGTGATCCTTCAGGCAGGAGGAACGAAACGCTGGCTGAAAGGCCAGATATTGCATTGGCTGTGTGATACTTATGAGGAGCATCTCGGGAAAACGGACCGCTTTTCCGGTATTGCTGCGCAGGAGGCCTTTGAGCGGGGTGTAAAGGCAACGGTCTGGAAGGTCGTCTTCAATCCGCTCTGGCGCTTTTTTCACAATTTCGTAATCAAGCTGGGATTTCTGGATGGCTATTATGGGTACCTGGTCAGCAAGTATGTCGCTCTCCTTGGATTTTTGAAATATGCCAAGCTCCGGCGTCTCCATATGGAGACACATGGATTGCATGGCCGGGATGGGGAGTCCCGCAGGGTGCGAATAGCAGACGCAAGCCGGGAAGTTAAATAAAATCACCAATGAATACACCATATGACATTAAAGAGACAGTAAGGGTCCTTCAGACCGGAGGAACCATCCTCTATCCCACGGATACCATCTGGGGTATCGGGTGTGATGCCACCAATGCCAGGGCCGTCAAAAAGGTTTACGGTATTAAGGAGCGCTTGTCCGGAAAATCCCTGATTATTCTGGTGCCGGACCTGGAAGTTTTAAAGAACTATGTGGAAAGCATCCCTGAACTTGCCCGTGACTTAATGGATAGCATATCCGACCCTCTGACCATTATTTATCCCGGTGCAAGAAACCTGGCGCCCAACGTGGCGGCGGAGGATGGGTCGGTCGGGATCCGGATCCCGAAGGATGCATTCTGCCAGGAACTGCTGAAGGCTTTCGGAAAGCCCATCACCTCCACATCGGCCAACCTCAGCGGTGCCCCCAGCCCGGTTTCTTTCAGCAAGATTTCTCCCGAAATCATCGGGGCGGTGGACCATGTCGTTCCTTTCAGGGAGACCGGCATCCGCATGCCCCGGCCGTCCACCATCATCCGGATAGATCCCGCCGGGAACATGCAGATAATCAGGAACTGAATTGTAATGGAAACATTTCTCCGACACCGGATCTTTGAGGTTCTTTCCGGACTTGCCGCCGGGAAAGGGGTAAAAGTGTATGTGATCGGTGGATGGGTGCGCGACCTTTTCCTGAAAAGGGAATCCAAAGACATTGACATTGTCGTGGCAGGCAGTGGCATTGAGATGGCCGAGGCGATGCATGAAGCCCTTGGCCTGAAAAGGAAACTGCAGGTGTTTAAAAATTTCGGGACCGCCATGCTGCATTATCAGGACTGGCAGGTGGAATTTGTGGGGGCCCGCAAGGAATCTTACCGGCATGGCTCCCGCAAGCCCATTGTCGAAGACGGAAGCCTGGAGGATGATCTGAAGCGAAGGGACTTTACGATCAATGCCATGGCAATCAGCCTCAACAAGGAAGACTTCGGGACCCTGATCGATCCGTTTGGCGGACAAAAGGATCTGGTGAAAAAGCTGGTGCGCACGCCCCTGGATCCGGATGTGACCTATTCTGATGACCCATTGCGCATGATGCGGGCCGTACGGTTTTCAACACAGCTTGACTTTCAGATACACAAGCCTTCTTTTGAGGCCATCCGCAGGAACGCCGGCAGGCTTGGCATCGTTTCCATGGAACGGATCATGGATGAGTTCAACAAGATCCTACTTGCCGATAAGCCGGGCCGGGGACTTTTGATGTTGCAAGAGGCAGGCTTGCTTGGGGTGTTTTTCCCTGAACTGGAAGCCCTCTCCGGGGTGGAGGTGAAACACGGGAAGGCGCATAAGGATAATTTTATCCATACACTGAAGGTACTCGACAATGTTTCTGACCGTTCTGACAATCTCTGGCTGCGCTGGGCCGCCCTGCTGCATGACATTGCCAAACCAGCTTCAAAAAGGTATGAGGAGGCCAATGGCTGGACTTTTCACGGGCATGAATACCTGGGCTATAAAATGGTGGGCCCCATCTTCCGGAAGCTGAAGCTTCCGATGAATGAGAAAATGAAATTCGTACAGAAGATGGTGTTGCTGCACCTTCGACCAATCGTTCTGAGTCAGAGTATCGTGACAGATTCAGCTGTCAGGCGGCTGCTCTTTGAGGCCGGCGATGACATCGACGACCTGATGTTGCTGTGCGAGGCGGATATAACTTCCGGAAACCCGGAAAAGGTCAAAAGGTACCTTAATAATTTTGAACTGGTCAGGCAAAAGCTTGAGGAAATCGAGGAAAAGGACCGCCTGCGCAACTGGCAGCCCCCGGTAACAGGGGAGGACATCATGGAATATTTCGGACTGAAACCCTGCCGGGAGGTCGGCGTCATCAAAACGGCCATACGGGAGGCCATCCTTGACGGGCACATCCCCAATCAGCGGCAAGAAGCCCTGGAACGGATGAAGGAGGAAGGAAAAAAAATGGGTCTTACACCCAAGCCGTAACGGAATTAATCATTAAATTTGAAATGGGTGGCGCATACCAGCCCGCAAAAACGGCATTTGCATGCATATCTACCGGTTTAAATTGAGGTTTGAAGACCAGGATGAGTTTCTAAGGGAAGTGGAGGTCAGGGCAGACCAGACCTTTGAGGATTTCCACCGTGTTATTGTTGGCGACCTGAAACTGGACCCCAAAACCCTTTCGTCGTTTTTTACCTGCAATGACCAGTTCAGAAAACAAAAGGAGATCTGCCTGGTCGAGATGGATCCGGAACCGGATCCGGAACAGGATCCGGAAGAGGACGAAGGCAAACCGGTATATGTGATGGCGGAAAGCAGGGTCAGGAACTTCATTGATGACCCCCACCAGAAGCTGCTTTTTGTCTATGATTATCTGAATTACTGGACATTCTACATCGAACTGCTAAAGATCCTTCCGGCCGATGACAGCAAGGAGTATCCGAGGATATCCCGCTCGGAAGGGGAAACTCCCAGGGAATTGTCTGCAAAGCCGGGTACTGTGCCGCAAATTGATCAGCGCATGGACATGTCATTTGATGAGGATGTGTATGATCCGGAAGACCTGGATCAGCTGGAAAAGGAGGAAAACATTTACAGCAACCTGCCAGACAACTCCGAAGGCCTTGAAGAAGACAGTTTCTGAACCCACCCTGGTGATCATCACGGGTCCGACTGCCGTCGGGAAAACCCTGGTCAGCGTAGAGATCGCCCGGCGCCTGGGAACCGGGATTGTCTCCGCCGATGCCCGACAGTTTTACCGTGAGCTCAGGATTGGCACTGCCCCGCCCGGACCTGAACTGCTTGCCAGGGTACCCCATCATTTTGTCGGCCACCTTTCCATTTTTGACTATTACAATGTGTCCCTGTTCGAGCAACAGGCCCTGAAGGTCCTGCAAGGGATTTTTTCGCGATCGGCCTATGCTGTCGTCACCGGTGGTTCAGGCCTTTACCTGGATACCCTTTGCCAGGGGATCGGGGTGCTGCCGGATGCGGACCCCGCCATCCGGGCATATGTTCAGGGGTACTACAGGGAAAGGGGATTGGAGGGCCTGCGGTCCTGGCTCAAGCGCATCGACCCGGTCTATTACGAAAAGGTTGACCTGGCCAATCCCAACCGCATGATAAGGGGCATAGAGGTCTATTTGTCCGCTGGTCTCCGGTATTCTGAACTTCGCCGCCACGAGCCGGTCCGGCGAAATTTCCGGATCAGACGCCTGGTGCTGAACAGGGACCGGGCAGAACTCTTCCGGCGCATCAACGGGCGGGTGGATGAGATGGTGCGCCTGGGATTGGTGGAGGAGGCCCTGGCTTTTTTCCCGCACCGTGAACTGAATGCCCTGAACACGGTGGGATACAAGGAGCTGTTCAACTGGCTATCCAACCTTTATCCGCTGCATGAAGCACTGGAGAAGGTCAGGACCAACTCCCGCAGGTATGCGAAAAGGCAGCTTACATGGTTTAAAAGGTATCCCGACGCTGCCTGGTTCCATCCGGATGACCTGGATGGGATGATGGGATTTATCACGAATGGTAAGCCAGCAATCCCTCCATCGGAGAGTCCGTGAACGCAATGCCTGAGATGCCGTGCCTTATGGCAAGCGGCCGGATGACATTCCGGTAGTGGTAACCCACCGATCCGACGCAACCCATTTTAAAAGCCGTATAACCAGGCAACTTGCAGACCTGCTCCCGGAAAAACGCCTCGAAGCAATCCTCCAGCAGTTCCATGATCCGGGGATGGTGCATCTGTTGATGGATAAACACGGAAAAGGAGGCAAGAAAGCGGTTTGGATGCTCCTTGCGGTAAATCTCCTCCAATATCTGTGCCCGGTCCAGCTTGTATGCCTGCGAAAATGCCTGGTTTAATTCCCAGGGCAGCTGATCCTTCAACAGATTTTCCAGGAAGACTTTCCCGAGGTGGGTGCCACTGCCTTCATCTCCAAGAACATAACCCAGGGAAGGGAGGCCATGCGTGATTTCTGAGCCGTTGTACAAACAGGCATTGGAACCCGTCCCCAATATACAGGCGATCCCTGGTTCCACGCCAAACAATGCCCTGGCGGCACCCAGCAGATCATTTCCAATTGAGATGTCCGGATCGCCCTTGAGCAGGTGGTTCAATGCGTCTCTTACCATTTGCCGGTTGGCAGAAGTGGAGCAGCCCGCACCATAGAAATGGACCGCTTGTATCTGCTGGTCTTTGATGAATGGCTGAAGGTCAGTGAGCAGTTGGGCTGCCATGCTTTTCGGGGTGTAAAAGAACGGGTTCAGTCCCCGGCTGACAATGCTGGCCCTGAGCTGCCCGCTTTCGGCGAGCCACCAATGGGTATTGGTGCTTCCACTGTCTGCAAGCAGCATCATTTCTCTCCGGGTGTTGAGGGGGAGGCATTTTCCTTATCGGGTGTTGAAGGGGGGGCACTTTCCGTTGCGGATGTTGAAGGGGGGGCACTTTCCGTTGCGGGTGAAATGAACTCCTTGGCCAGCATTTCCTTTAGTTGCACCGGCTTAAGGTTGCGTATCAGCAAGCCTTCCTTGCACCAGCTGATTCTTCCGGTTTGCTCACTGACCACCAGGGCGATGGCATCCGATTGTTCTGTAATGCCCGCGGCGGCCCGGTGCCTTAGGCCCAATGTCTGGGGAAACCCCTGTTTTTCTGTGACGGGAAGTACACAGCGGGCCACCCGGATCCGGTTGTTGGTAATGATGACCGCACCGTCATGCAATGGGCTGTTCTTGTAAAAAATGGACTCCAGCAGGGGAGATGAAAGGCGCGCATCCAGCCCTTCCCCTGTCTCTACAAATGATTCAAGTTCATTCTGATTTGTGATTACCAGCAGTGCGCCCGTCCGACTCTCAGAAAAGCGCTCAAAGGCATTGACGATGGATGAAATATCGAGCTTATCCCTTTCGTCAAAATTCCAAAACTTATTGAAAACACTCCTTGAGCCTCTGTTCAGTATGCCTCTCGTGCCCAATAGCAAAAGGAATTTCCGGATCTCCGGCTGAAATACAATGATCAGGGCCAGCACCCCCACACTGGCGAACTGGCTGAGGATGGCCGTGAGCAGTTCCATTTCGAAGAGTCTGACCACCCACCATAGCAGGTAAAGGGAAAGGATTCCCAAAAAAATGTGTATGGCGCCGGTCCCGCGGATAAGGGCATACAACTGGTATAGCAGTATGGCCACCAGCAGCACGTCTATAACGTCAAGCAGCCGGATCTGGATAAAGGCAAGGATTGGTTCCAAAGGCATGGGGGTTGGATTTGAATACTTATTCAGGTGATGGTTTCACGGTTTTGAACGCATTGGTGATGGCAATGGTCTCCACGGCCGCCCTTACATCATGCACCCTCAGAATATCCGCCCCTTTAAGCAGGGCCAGGGTGTGCAAGACCGTGCTGCCGTTTAATGCCTCCCCGGCCGGGATGTCCAGCACCTGGTTAACCAGGGATTTTCTTGACAAACCGACCAGGACCGGCCGTTCGAACATGGCCAGAAAGTCCAGGTCCTTCAAAAGCCGGTAATTGTGCTCCAGGGTCTTTCCGAACCCAAAGCCGGGATCAATGATGATGTCGGCAACGCCCAATTCGTTAAGCTGGGCAATCTTTTGACTGAAGAAGCCGGAGACCTCCTTCACCAGGTCCTTATAGACGGGATCCTTCTGCATCGTCGCCGGGCTGCCCTGCATATGCATCAGGACGTAGGGGACCTTCAGCCTGGCAATGGTTTGGAACATGGCCGGGTCAATGCTTCCTGCGGAGATGTCGTTCACCATGTGGGCCCCTTCACCGACCGCCATAATGGCTGTTTCCGAATAATAGGTATCCACCGACAGCAATGCATCCGGAAAGGTTTTTGCGATGGCTTTCAGCACAGGCTCCAATCTTGCCCTTTCATCTGCCTGCGGCAGCAGGTCTGCCCCGGGACGGCTGGAGGCTGCTCCCAGGTCTAGAAAGGAAGCCCCCTCCTCCAACATTTTTCCGGCCTGAAGGCAAGCCTGGTCAGACGACAGATACTTTCCCCCGTCATAAAAGGAATCCGGGGTCAGGTTCAGAATTCCCATCACATGCGGAGAGGCAAGCTCTACCAATTTACCCCCGCAATTCAGGGTCTTCTTTGGGCAAAAAAACGTATCTTTCGCCATTGTTTTCTGTTGCTATACCTTTCTTACTTTTGCAAGCCTATGGGCGCTTTATCAAAAACCGATCAGCAGTTTGACCACGTCAGGCGGATGTGCCTGGATGTTTTTCTGAAAAAAATGCAGGATTACGGCAGCGCCTGGAGAATACTGAGGCCCTCTTCTTTGACCGATCAGATATTTATCAAGGCACAGCGTATCCGGTCGTTGCAGGACAAAGGTACACAAAAAATCCTTGAAGGAATCGGTCCGGAATTTGTCGGCATTGTCAATTATTCCATCATGGGACTGGTACAACTGGAGAAAGGTCCCGGCGACCATGCCGACATGCCTCCAGATGAAGCTGTCCGGATGTACGACCACTACTTTGAGCTGGCCCGTAAACTGATGCACGACAAGAACCATGACTACTCGGAAGCATGGCGGGAGATGCGGGTTTCATCACTTGCCGACATCATCCTGATGAAGATACTTAGGATCAAACAGATAGAGGACAACCAGGGCAAGACCTTTGTGTCGGAAGGCATCGACGCCAACTATTTTGACATCATCAATTATGCGGTTTTTGCGCTGATCAAGCTGGAGGTTGAAGGCCGGAATGAAGGAAGTAAAACCAAATAAACCCGGATATTGTGCTGCGATTCATTAGCCGCCGTTTATGGTATGGGTTCTGGGTCTTCCTGGGCGTGGTGACGGTGGTGTTTTTCCTGTTCACCGTCCTGCCGGGTGATCCTGCACGCATGATGCTTGGACAGCGGGCTGACATCAGCTCAGTGGAGGCCATCCAAAAGGAACTGGGACTTGACCGGCCCATTGGGGTGCAATATCTGAATTATGTGAATGACTTGTCCCCGTTGTCCCTTCACAGGCATTCGGATACGGAAAGCCTGTTTTATCTGGACAGGGAAAAGTACCGGGCCAGCGTGTTGCTGAGCCTGGGGCCGACCAGCCTGGTGGTCAAGGCACCCTACCTGCGAAGATCCTATCAAAGCAACCGCCCGGTTTCGACGATCCTGGCAGAGGCCCTGCCCAACACACTGCTGCTGGCTACTGTTTCGATCCTGTTCGCCCTCCTGGCAGGGATCGCGCTGGGCGTGCTGGTGGCCCTGAGGGACAAGCCCTGGTTCACCCGTACCACATTGGTGTTCTCGGTTTTTGGAATGGCATTGCCTTCCTTCTTCGCCGCCATTATCTTTGCCTGGTTGTTTGCTTATGTATTGTCGGATGTTACCGGACTGAACATGACCGGCAGCTTTTATGAAGTGGACGATTTCGGGCGGGGTGAATATGTGGCCTGGAAAAACCTGGTGCTGCCGGCACTGACCCTTGGAATACGTCCCCTTGCCATCGTCACTGAGCTGACCAGAACTTCATTAAAGCAGGTGCTGGCACAGGACTTTATAAGAACGGCCCGTGCAAAAGGGCTCTCCATGTACAGGGTGGTGACCCGTCATGCCCTCAAAAATGCGATGAATCCAGTGGTCACGGCAGTATCGGGGTGGTTTGCCTCCCTGCTGGCAGGGGCCGTGTTCGTGGAATACGTCTTTGACTGGAAAGGCCTGGGGGTGGTCATTGTGGAAGCGCTTGAATATTATGACTTCCCGGTGCTCATGGGCGCCGTACTGCTGATATCGGTCATGCTGGTGCTGCTGAACATATGCGTGGATATTGTGTATGGCTA
>SLSG01000203.1 GCA_007130545.1 Bacteroidales bacterium
CCTGAAGAAGTCAGGCAACGGACCGACAAACTGGACGCTGTGGGGAACACCACGGCTGCCATCGGGAAAGGCTTCGCGATCGGATCGGCCGCGCTGACGGCACTGGCCCTGTTTGGCGCCTATATGACCGCAGCCAATATCACGACCATTGATGTCTCCATACCAAGCGTGATTGCCGCGGTTTTCATCGGAGCCCTGATGCCATATGTCTTCTCCGCCCTGACAATCAAGGCGGTAAGCGACGCTGCCCAGAAGATGATCGAAGAGGTCAGGCGGCAGTTCAACACCATTGAACCACTGAAAAAGGCCCTGGAGGTCATGAAGAGGAACTACGAGCAGGGCACCCATCCCAGCACCTGGAGTGACAAGGACATGCAGGTAATGAACGATGCAGAAGGCACCCCCGAATACGGCAAATGCGTGACCATCTCAACCCGTGCGGCCCTCAGGGAAATGGTGCTTCCGGGCGTCATCGCGGTGGCCATCCCCGTCATTGTCGGATTGTCCATGGGCGCAGAGGCGCTGGGCGGACTGCTGGCCGGGGTGACCGTATCCGGCGTACTGCTGGCCATATTCCAATCGAATGCCGGCGGTTCATGGGACAATGCCAAAAAGCTGATTGAGCAGGGCATCACCCACCAGGGGAAGACTTACGGAAAAGGATCCGAGGCCCACAAGGCCGCGGTGGTAGGCGACACGGTTGGCGACCCCCTGAAAGATACTTCCGGTCCCTCGCTGAACATCCTGCTCAAGCTGGTGAGCATTGTGGCACTCGTCCTGGCAGGGTCGGCCTTTTAGAGGAACCGTCCATATTTTTTATACCTTTGGCTTACAAATAATCCCCAAATGGTATGTTTCTGTCAACACCCGCCATCTTGAAAAAAATGGGAATAGCCTTCGCCCTCTTCATCTTCACAGCGACAGGCCTCTTCTCCCAATCCGGCATGTACAAATGGACCGTGGGATTTCACGGTGGGAAAAACGAATACTCCGGCGACCGGGGAAATGCCATGTTCGACTGGAACAAACCGTTTTACGGGTTTGCCGGCCTGTCACTGAACCGCTACCTTGGTCCGTCGTTCGATGCGGAACTCTCATTCACCCACGGGGCCTATGGCTATTGGGGCGGGTTGGACAATCATTTTGGCGGCAGGAAGACCGATGCTTCCTTATTGTTTGCGTACAAACTGAACAACGGGTATTTCTTTGGGGAGGACTCGTGGTTTGCGCCTGCAATCATTGCCGGGGGTGGGATGGCCTTTTATTCCGAAAACCAGGAAAAACCTTCGGGGATCGATACGGAAGGCATGGACCCGATTCTGAAATACGGTGCCAGGCTGCGTTTCCGGCTGACACCCAGTCTGGCGCTGCAATACCAGCTGACCTCCAATTTCACCAATGAAGACAAGCGTGACCTGGTTGTAAGAGGGAAAAATGACCATTATCTTAAACATAGTGTCGGATTGATTGTCTCCCTGGGCAAGGGCAAAGATCCGGTGATCATCCCCGAGCCCCTGCCCCTGCCTGAACAGCCAGCCGGACCGGGCCCATCCGTTCAACCGCTGGAAGCTCTTGTGCCCCCGGCAGAAAGACGGGCAGTGGCGGATTCCGAAGCGGTATTCGAAGGCAAGCTGGAAAATGTCCTTTTCGAAACGGGCAGGTATGGCATTTTGCCTGCACACCACCCCATGCTGGAAGAAGTCCTGAAAGTGCTGGCAGACAATCCATCCTACCTACTGGAGATCCATGGACATACCGATGACGTGGGATTCCCCGCAGACAACATGATCCTCTCGAACAAGCGTGCCGCTTCGGTAAAGGCTTTCCTGGTATCCCAAGGCATTAACGAAGAACGCCTGATCACCAAGGCATTCAGCGAACACAACCCGGTGGCCGACAACGACACGGAAGAAGGGCGCCGTCTGAACCGCCGCGTGGCGTTCCACGTATTGGTGCGGTAATTCATCGGAATTCCGTGTTTAGGTGCGGTAATCCTGGCTTATTTTTGTTTTGACACGCACGCGCGCAGGCCCTCATTCCCTCTTGCCTAAGACGCTGTTTTTTCGTATCTTTACCTGTGAACGGCTTGATTAGAGATTATTTATCCTAAAATTCAAAAAGATGAAAATCAGAACGCTGGTAACGTATTCGGTGGTTGGAATTGGCGCTGCCTGGTTGTTCTCCTCCTTTCAGGAACGTGCGCAACTGGCAGAAGAGAAGGAAAGACAGGTCAGAATTGCCGTCTTGCTTACCGAGGGGTTCCACGATGGTGAAGCCTATATACCCATCGGCTACCTGACCAATCAGGGGGCAAAGATCACGGTGATTGGTCCGCAAAAAGGGATCGTAAAAGCCTACAACAGCGAATTCACCATCCGGATAGAAAAATCGATTGCCGAGGTCTCGGTGAATGACTTTGACGCCCTGATTCTTCCCGGGGGACATGCCCCCTCCAAACTCCGGGAAAACGAGGATGTCGTCGCATTTGCAAGGGATTTCTTCCATAGCGGCAAACCCACTGCAGCCATTTGTCACGGTCCACAGGTGCTGATCACCGCCGGGGTGCTGAAAGGAAAGACCTCCACCGGGGTAGAAGGCATCCGCGGGGAGCTGGAAGAGGCCGGGGTGACCTACCTTGACCAGGCACTGGTCATCGACGGCAACCTGATTACCTCCCGAACCCCGGCTGATCTGAACGATTTTTCCGTGGCCATTGCAGAAGCCGTCCGCAAAGATTAACCCAAGGCCGCATTGACCAGCCATCCCAATTTTCCAAGGCTATTGCTGGCCCCATTCAAGGGGCTGACCAACAAGGCCTACCGGAATGCGCATGCCAGGCATTTCGGTGGATTCGATGGGCACATGGCACCCTTTGTGTCAGGGACCGGGATTCGGGCCGTCGCCCCATCCAAAATCGCGGACCTGGTCCCGGTAACGGAAAACCTTTGTCCGACAATCCCCCAAATCATCTCCACCTCGGCAGAGGAGATCATCCTGTTCGGGAAGGCCATGCATGCCCAGGGATACAACCACATCAACTGGAACCTGGGTTGCCCCTTTCCCCGGATCGCGAACAAGAAACGGGGATGCGGACTCCTCCCCCACCCGGGGGAGATCCACCGCATTCTGGACCGTGTTTTCCGGGAGATTCCCATTGAGCTGTCGGTAAAGACCCGGCTGGGTTACCAGCATCACGCGGAAATCCTGGAGGTGCTTCCCATCCTGGACCAATACCCATTGCGGGAAATCACCATCCACCCACGCATCGGCACACAGGTGTACCGGGGAGAGGTCAACCACCCAGGGTTCGCAGCCTGCCTGCAGGCCACCCGCCACCAGGTCATCTACAACGGGGATGTGTACAACCTGTCCCAATACCTGAGTATAAAAGCGCGCTTCCCCTCCATCCGCAGCTGGATGCTGGGCAGAGGCCTGCTGATGGACCCGTTCCTGGCCCTTGAGATCAAAGGGATGCGCATCTCCGACGCCCACAAAAGGGAAATGCTGCATGCATTCCATTTGGAGCTGCTTGCCAATCCTTGCGGGAACGAAAATAAACAATTGGGCTACCTAAAAAGTGTTTGGTACTATATGGCGGGATGTTTTGCCCCGGGGGAGGCATTGTTTGCATCCATCAAAACAAGCCGCTCCCTGGCACAATACCGCGAGCTTTTGCCGAAGGTTTTCGAAGCCCCACTGGCCGGGGAAGAACAAAAAGAGGCTTACTTCAGGCACGCCATCAAGCATATTGGCAGGGATCCAAATTTTGCCATGTGAAAAAAATCACGTTACTTTACGCGTTTTTCAGATCCAGCATCATCTTCCAGATTCTGACCCTGCATGGCAAAGGCAAAACGGCGACCCAAACTGATAGAGGCCCTGATCCCGGTAATTTTCCTTACCTCTCTGATTTCCATAAACGTTTTTATCTTCGGGGATGACTCCCTGTCCGGCTCCAACCAGATCGTCCTGATTCTGTCGGCTTCGGTGGCGGCCCTCGTGGCAATAAACCTGGGGATCAAGTGGGACCACCTGCACAAGGGCATTGTCAAAAGCATCGGATCGGCCATGTCGGCCATCCTGATCCTCCTGCTGATCGGATCCCTGGCCGGAACCTGGCTGCTGAGCGGCATCGTACCTTCCATGATTTATTACGGACTGCAGATTCTGAACCCAACCATATTCCTGGTGGCGGCCTGCGTGGTCAGTGCCGTTGTTTCCCTGGCCACGGGCAGCAGCTGGTCGACTGTCGCCACCATCGGGGTGGCTCTGCTGGGGATCGGGAGGGCTTTAGGGATCCCAGACGGACTAATCGGAGGGGCCATCATCTCCGGGGCCTATTTCGGAGACAAGATGTCGCCCTTGTCAGATACCACCAACCTGGCACCTGCCATGGCGGGAACGGATCTGTTCACGCATATCCGTTATATGGCATGGACCACGGTGCCTTCCATATCCATCGCATTGATCATTTTTCTGATCATGGGACTGAGCAGGGCGCAGTCTGGCGGACTGGATGACATTTCACCGGTGCTTAGGGCCATAGACGGGACCTTCCGGATCACCCCCTGGCTGTTCCTGGTGCCGGCACTGGTCATCACATTGATTATTCGCAAGGTGCCGGCCTTGCCCGCTCTGCTGACGGGGACCCTGGCCGGCGGACTCTTTGCCATTATATTCCAGCCCCAGATCATTGAGCAGGTCAGCGGGATGGAAGGAAGCTTCCATGTGGCATCCTATATCGCCATCATGAAGGCCATGTATACCGACATCAGCGTCGCCACCGACAACGCCATGGTGAACAGCCTGCTGGAAACCGGTGGGATGCGGGGCATGCTGAATACGGTATGGCTGATCATATGTGCGATGATCTTCGGGGGCATCATGGAGTCAAGCGGGCTATTGCACCGCATCACAGAGTCGGTCATCAAGCTGGCCCACAATACCGGGTCACTGGTCGCCTCCACAGCCGGCACCTGCATATTCTTCAACGTGACGGCCAGCGACCAGTACCTCAGCATTGTGGTGCCCGGCAGGATGTTCGCCGAGACTTACCGCGAACGAGGCCTCAAACCCCAGGTGCTGAGCCGGACTCTGGAGGACAGCGGAACGGTGACCTCGGTGCTGGTGCCATGGAACACCTGCGGAGCCACCCAAGCCATCGTACTGGGCGTTCCGACCCTGACGTTCCTGCCCTACTGCTTCTTCAACATCATCAGTCCGTTTATGACAATTACCTTTGCATACTTTAATATCCGCATTTCCCGTTACGGAAAAAACGAAAAGAAAGCACCGAGCGTGAAGGTTTAGGTGGGTATTGGTTATTGGTTATTGGGTATTGGCTATTGGGTATTGGGTATTAAAAAAAAAAAAAA
>SLSG01000186.1 GCA_007130545.1 Bacteroidales bacterium
TCGCAGGCGGCGATGGACCGGGAAACCTCGTAGCTGAAGTCCACATGTCCGGGGGTGTCGATCAGGTTCAGTACGTATTGAACCCCATCCTGCTCATAATCCATCTGTATGGCGTGGCTCTTGATTGTGATGCCACGCTCCCTTTCCAGATCCATATTGTCCAGCATCTGGTCTTTAAAATCTCTATCGCTTATGGTGTTGGTCATTTGCAGCAGGCGGTCGGCCAGGGTGCTCTTCCCATGGTCGATATGTGCGATGATGCAAAAATTCCGGATATGCTTCATATTATTACTTTCAGGGATGCAAAAGTACACTTTTTTTGCGTAGCTTTTACGGTGAATCTAAAGGATTTAACCTCGTCAGTAAGGCTGCCGGATTTTTTATTAAATTTGGCAGGATTTCCACCGGCATACTAAACCGTCCAATTAATCGTATTTATTGGGTAATTGTTTTTGAGCTCCTTACGGCCATAATTTTCGACTATGAGACATTTGCGATCCCTGGCGTTTTTCCTGTTACTGCCCTTGTTTGTGGGGGGCGGCATTTCAACCGGCCAAGCCGATGGCGGCGAAGTTGGAGTCGGACAGCAAATGCAGGAGGTTTGCGGATCTTTCCAGGTGGAAATAATCCCCACATCCGGGAGTTTTGATTTTTGCCCCGGTACGGTGGGGGCGGAATCATTTACCGCCGAAGCCGGCTATTCGGATGAAGGCGTTTCATACAATCCCCAAAACTTTACCTACGCCTGGCTCATTGATGGGTCGGCTTACTCCGGCAGGCAGGTCTCCCATACCTTTTCCGGCTCCGGCGCTTATTCCATCAGGCTGGTGGTGCAGGATCCCGGGAATGCTTGCAGTGCAACGGTCTATGAAGTGGTGAGGGTGGGAACGGTCCCCACTTTTGGCGGAACCATGGCGACGGTGGAGAATGCCTGTGCTACTGCCCCGTTCACCCTGGTAGGAATGGCCCATCCGACTACATGGACAGGATTCCCCACCTCGGTCACCGAAACCCGCCGGATTCCGGACGGAACCGGCGAGGTTTACCAGTCAGGCCTTGCTTTCGATGTGTTTGAGCGTGGACAGCAAATCGCTTCGGCCATGGATATTGACCGCATTTGTGTCAACCTGGAACATGTGGATTTCGGCCAGCTGAAGATTGACCTGGAATGCCCTGACGGAACCTCCATCACGCTGAAGGACTTTGGCTTGGGTGGGGCCAACCTCGGGGAGCCGGTGGTCTGGGAAGAGTTCACTCCCGGACGCGGGTATGAATATTGCTTTTCTCCGGAGCCGGAATTCGGACGAATGGATGAGACCGCTTACCGGTTCCATGCCTATACCGACAATGCCGGGAACTATTACTTCAACTCCCCCTACCTCCCGGCCGGCACCTATACACCCGACGAAACCCTGGTCAACCTGACAGGGTGTTCGCTGAACGGTGAGTGGACCCTTACCGTGCGCGACAACACCCCCGGGGAAAGCGGGCATATCTTTGGGTGGAGCCTGTTTTTCGATGAGGCGTTCTATCCGGATTCTCTGATTTTTACCCCGGAGATTGTCAGCGGCACCTGGCACGGGCCAAACGGACCGCTTACAGGCAATCCTGCCAATGCGAGTATTGATGAACCAGGGGAGTACCCCTTCCGCTTTGAGGCCCTGGATGATCTCGGGTGTGTGCACGATACAACCATTTTTGTCACTGTCCTTCCCCTGCCCAGGGCAGAAATCCTCTCCGAACTGGACCTTCCGGTCTGCGAAGGCGACTCCACGCTGCTGACGGTGGTACCGGTCAGCGGGAGCAATTTTGACTGGATTTACCAGTGGCAGTTTGGCGGACAAGACATTCCCGGACAGGACCGCGATACGATTACGGCCAAAGAAGTCGGCATGTATTCAGTGGTTGTGACCGATACGCTGACTGGCTGCCTTGATGTGTTCAACCAGGATTTTTCCTACCAGAACTGCGACCTGGTGATCCCGAATGTCTTCACTCCCAACGGGGACGGGATCAACGACCTGTTCGAGATCCTGAACCTGGAGCATTATCCGATGGCACAGATCGTCATATACAACCGCTGGGGCAACAAGGTGTTTGAACATTCCGACTATTACAACAACTGGTGGGACGGTCAAAACCATCCCGACGGGGTGTATTATTATGTCATACGATACACCCGCCTGGGTGAGACGAAATATGCCGAAGGCGCGGTCACCATCATCCGGTAAAAGATCTCCGGCAATAAGCTTTCCCAAAAAACTTTTCTTTTTCTTCTCCGTTTTGCCCGAATACATTAAATTTGGGGCTTTTATTTTGACATCTTTCAATAAACCAAAACTTTACGTATGACTAACGAGACAACGCAGAAGCCCGGACTGATGCAGCGGATGCTCAATAAGATCGAGGTCGTGGGGAACAAACTTCCGCAGCCTGTGACCCTGTTTGCCATCCTGATCGCCATCGTACTGGTGCTGTCCTGGATATTCGGTTCGCTCGGACTGAGTGCAGATCATCCCTCACCCGAGATCACAGAGCCCATACGGGCGGTTAACCTGCTGAATGCAGAAGGAATTCGACAGATATTGACCTCCATGGTGGAGGTGTTTGCCTCTTTTCCCCCGCTGGGTTTGGTTCTGGTGGTGATGTTGGGAATCGGGGTGGCCGAACGCAGCGGACTGATCTCCATCGCTCTGCGGGTCTTCGTGTCCAAAGTGCCCAAGTCGCTCATTACCTTTTCCATCGTGACTGCAGGTATGATCAGCTCCGTGGCCGCCGACGCCGGTTATGTGGTGTTGATCCCCCTGGGGGCAGCCATATTTAAGGGAATGGGCAGGCATCCCCTGGCCGGTCTTGCCGCGGCATTTGCCGGTGTGTCCGGTGGGTTCGGGGCGAACTTCCTGCCTACCGGTCTGGACCCGATGATGGCCGCCTTTACACAGTCGGCCGCGACGATCATGGACCCGTCCTATACGGTGAACCCGCTTTCGAACTATTTCCTGATGGCCGCCTCTGTGCCGCTGATCGGGATTGCCGGAACCTGGGTCACGGAGAAGATCATCGTGCCGCGTCTTGGTAGCTATGGAGGTGGTGACAGTGAAGTGTATTCCAATGAGTTCTCCCCCGAAGAGAAAAGGGGTCTGAAATGGGCAGGCTTTTCGGTGATTGCCATCCTGGCGCTGATCGCCCTTGCCATCATCCCATCGAACGGCGTTCTGCGCGGGGAAGACGGCAGCATGAACCCTTTCTACAACTCCATTGTGCCCCTGATGTTTATCCTCTTCTTTGTTTCGGGACTGATTTACGGTATGGTTGCCAAGACGATCAAGGGTGATAAGGATGTGGCACAAATGACCGCGGAATCCATGGCGACCATGGGCGGATACATCGTGCTTGCTTTTGTGGCCGCCCACCTGGTTCAGTTCTTTATCTGGTCAAATCTTGGTTCCATCCTGGCCATTTCCGGGGCCTCCGCGCTCCAGAATATCGGCTTTGTAGGGATTCCCCTGTTGGTTGCCTTCATCCTGGTTTCCTCGTTTATCAATCTGATCATCGGCAGTGCATCGGCCAAATGGGCGATCCTGGCACCGATATTCGTTCCCATGCTCATGCTGATGGGGTATTCTCCCGAAACCACCATGGCGGCTTACAGGATCGGGGACTCCTATTCCAACATTCTGACCCCGTTGCTCCCATACTTCCCGCTGGTGATCGTTTTTGCCCAGAAGTACGTGAAAAGCATCGGGATCGGTACCATCATCTCGGTGATGCTGCCTTACGCCCTCGCTTTCATGATCGTGAGGATACCCATGTTCGTCGCATGGCTGCTTTTGAACATTCCGCTGGGGATCGAGGGACCGATCTATTATACTCCCTAAGGCTTTGTTGGGGCTGTGGGTTCGTGAGACTGCTACGGCTGCTTCGTGACACTGCTCCGGTAGTTCCGTGACCCTGCCATACTGGCCCCATCACCGAAAGCTGAAGCCTCCCGGATACCCGGGAAACGAAACGAGTAACCGGACCTGTATCAATATGCGGGTCCGGTTTCTTTTTATTAAATTTGATAAAAAATGCTGCATGGCGAATTCAGGCAATATGGAGAAAAAGCATGGGGAGCGCAGGCCTGGACGGAAGCAGCC
This sequence comes from Bacteroidales bacterium, assembly GCA_007130545.1. GTDB lineage: Bacteria > Bacteroidota > Bacteroidia > Bacteroidales > UBA7960 > SLSG01. The sequence continues at coordinate 4,140 of SLSG01000186.1, forward strand.
AGCGGGGAAGGACCATTGGCAATGGCGCAATGAAATGGCCGAATCCATGGCTGGTGCCCTGGACATGAAAATGTTCGGAATCAAAGCCATTTACCTGATCGGCAGCACCAAAACCGGTGAAGCCGGCCCCTGCTCCGACATTGACCTGCTGGTCCATTGCACGGACGACCCATTGAAGCAACAGGCCCTGCAGGCATATTTTGATGGCTGGGGCCACTGCCTTGCCTTGCTGAACAAGGAAAAGACCGGGCAACACACAACGGGTAGCCTGGTGGACCTGCACCTCATTACCGACGGGGACATTGAAAAAAAGGACAGTTTTGCAGCCATGATCGGATCGGTTCACAACAGTGCCAGACTATTGAGAAAGGCGGGTGCCCATGAATGACTTTTGTTTTTTTGTGTCCGACCTTCATGGGAAGGAAAGCAAATATGAAAAACTTTTCACCCAGGTGGGGAAGAAAAAGCCCCGTGCCCTTTTTTTGGGAGGAGACCTGCTCCCCGCCAGTGTGTTGCAGCAGCAGGGTGTGCCCGGAAAGAACCCCGGGTTTCTGAGGGATTTCCTGCTGCCCGGGTTCAGAGACCTGAAAACCAAGCTGGGTGATGCCTACCCGGAAGTTTTCCTGATCCTGGGAAATGACGACCCCCGGTCTGCAGAGCCTTTTTTTCTGGAGCACCAGTCGGAAGGGCTCTGGCGGTACATGCACGATGCCTCTTTTGAAATGGACGGCCTGACCATGTACGGGTACTCTTATGTGCCGCCCACTCCGTTTTTGTTGAAGGACTGGGAACGCTATGATGTGTCGCGCTATGCCGACCCGGGCTGCATACATCCGACGGAAGGTTTCCGGACAGTAGTCCCCGACGGGGATGTGGAATTTGAAACCATCAAAAAGGACCTTGCCCGCATGGCAGGGGAAAACCATCTGTCGCGATCGGTGTTTCTTTTTCACTCTCCGCCTTACAAAACGGACCTGGACAGAGCCGGACTGGACGGGGTGATGATCGACCATGTCCCGGCCGATGTGCATGTGGGCAGCATCGCCATCAGGGAATTCATCGAAACACAGCAACCCTTGCTTACCCTTCACGGGCATATTCATGAGTCCTCCAGGATCACGGGCGCCTGGAAACAGCGGATCAACAAGACCTGGGCGCTTTCAGCCGCATATGACGGCCCCGGACTGGCCCTGGTCCGGTTCCGCCTGGCCTGCCCCGGAAGTGCCGAA
>SLSG01000297.1 GCA_007130545.1 Bacteroidales bacterium
GTCAGTTGGTCGTTTTATCGTTAAGGATCTTTTTGATCTTGTTGGCCTCCAGGATCAGGTCCCGGATGCCGCTGCTGTTCCCGTTCTCTATGTGGGATTTGAAAGTACAAAGGGTGTCGATGTAGGTGTTCAGGACCTCCAGCACGAATTCCGCATTCTGCCCGAACACGGGCACCCAGGTGTCTGCCGAGCTTTTTGCCAGCCTGACGGTGGAGGCAAATCCCCCGCCTGCAAGGCTGAGAATGCGCTTGTGGTTTTTTTCCTTCTGCAAAACGCAGAGCGAAAGGGCAAAGGAAGATATATGGGAAATATGGGATACATAGGCTGCGCTGACATCATGCTCTCCGGCATCCATAAAGATCGGTTTCATGTTCAGCACCCTGAACATTTCCAGCACGACCGACAGGGCTTCCGGGCTGCTTTTCTCCTGGTCACAGATGATGGTGCACTTATTGTCAAACAAATTCTCATGGGCGGCAGTCGGACCCGAATACTCGGTCCCAGCCATGGGGTGGGCCGCCACATAATGCATGCGGTTGGGATGTGCTGCCACCAGTTGTCCCATGCCGGCCTTGGTCGACCCCATGTCGGTAACGACCTTGTTGGTGCCCCCGACCTGGTCCAGCAGCTCCGGCAACATGTTTTTTATGGCGTCGATCGGACAGGCCAGGATGATTAGTTCAGACTGCTCAACCATTTTTTCCAGGTCACAGACCTCGTCGACCAGCCCGTTTGCCAGTGCGGTCTGCGCATGCCCCGCATTGGATTCCACGGCGGCGACCTGGCTGGCAAAGCCCCGCTTTCGCAGGTCCAGCGCCAGTGATCCACCTATCAATCCGACTCCTATAATGCCTACTCTCATTGCAATGTGTATAAATGGTTTGGGTGGTTCTAAATGTCTTATGTGGCGGTATTCTCAATGCCTTTTCCAGGGGGGTACATTCCCATCACCCAAAACTGCTCAAGCCTGGCCCTCAAATCATCGGTCATTTCCCTGGCGACGCGAAAATCCGGGAAGACCATGTCTGCATGGAAAATGTATTCCCAGCTCCTCCCAACCAGGGGGAGTGACTGCAGCATGCTGAGGTTGACCCCTGCACCGGCAAGTGGCTGCAGGATGTCCACCAGGCTTCCCGGCTTATGCGGGGCCACAAAGGCCAGACTTGCCTTGACCGCCCGGTCGGACTCAAGGCTGGCAGGGGTTTTCCCAAGCACCAGGAAGCGGGTGAAGTTTTCTCTGTGGGTTTCGATGGAGGCGGCCAGTACAGGCAGTGCGTAGATGCCGGAAGCCGATATGCTGGCTATGGCACCCACACCCTTCAGTCTGTCGGTGGCAATCATGCGGGCGCTGATGGCCGTATCGGCAGATTCTATCAAGCGGATATGAGGGTGGGCTTCAAAAAACCCTTCTGCCTGCATGATGGCCATGGGATGGGAGTGTACTTCCCGTATGGTTTCTATGCGCTCTCCCGGAAGAGCCATCAGGTTTTGGGTGATTCGCATATACACCTCTCCTCTTATGTGCAGGGAAGCCTCCCGGATAAGGGAAAAATTCGGAAGCATACCCCCGACAAGAGAGTTTTCCACTGCCATAACCCCAAATCCGGCATGTCCCTCCTTCACGGCAATGACCAGTTCCTTAAAGCCAAGGCAGGGGATGTATTCGGTGCCGGCCTCACGGAAAAATATTTCAGCCGCTTCGTGGTGGAACGAGCCACGGATTCCCTGTATGGCAACTACTGGCGTGCTTGTACTCATTTGTCATTTGTTTGACCGGGCCGGAAGACGGGGCAAAAAAAAACCCCGCATTGCGGGGCCTGGTCGTTATATTTTGCTGTCTGGTTCACACAAATTTCACCTGGCCCCTATCCGTGAATAGAAGTAAAAATAGCTGGTATAATATGTGTTACCCAAAGTCATGTGTCTCGATTTCTTTGCAATGTTATGGCAAATCTTTCAAAAATCCTACAGAATTTTTTTAAAAAAAAACGCATTTACAAAAAAATTATGTAATATTGCCTTGAGAAAAGTGACGTATGAAGGTATATTCACATATCGGATTCTATTGGTGGTGGCACGGCCCGAAAAAGCTGGTGTTAAGCGCTGCATAGTGGATATGTAAGACCTTTCAATAATATGAACCGGAAGCCCGCTTAACAAAGAGCGGGCTTTTTTTATTTCATACGGTCGCCCGGGGACGGGCAGGTAATTTAAATACATAATCCATGCAATCAAAAAATACCGAAGAATACGCGTCTTCAAACGGCTCGTCCGGGAACCTTCGACGCAGGATGGCATTCCGGTCTTCTGTCCGGTACCTGCAAGCAGACACTTTTACCCCGGTCGGCATTTACCTGCGGCTGCGTGATGCCTTCCCGCAAAGCCTGCTCCTGGAGTGCTCTGACTACAGCTCCCGCCATGACTCTTTTTCCTATATCTGCCTCCAGCCTTTGGCGGGGTTTGAAGTGGGGGGCGGGCGGTTCACTGCCAGGGCTTTTGGCCGGGAGGAATATGTGGAAGCGGTGCAGGGGCTGCCCCTAAAAGGCGGGGACGGGGAAGCGTCCCGCCAGGCAAATGAGCAAACGGTCCATCAGCCAGATGGGCAAGCCGTATCCCGGCTGATAGGGGACTTCATCGACAGCATTCAGATAGCGGGTGACCACAACGGAAATGTCTTCCCAGGTCTTTTTGGCTATACCTCCTATGATGCCGTGAACCTGTTTGACACAGTCAAACTGGAGAAACCTTCCCGGGCAAAGGACCCCATACCGATGCTGCGCTATGATCTGTACCAGGTGGTTATTGCCTTCAACCACTTCAACAACACCCTGTCCATTTGCGAACTGCAGGGAGATGGCACGCGGCCGGAAATGCCCCGGGTGCTTTCACTGCTGGCCAACCGCAATGCCACCAGCTTCCCCTTCTTTGTCCGCGGCGGGGAGCGGTCCCTGATCAGCGACGTGCAATACAGGCAACTGGTAAAGGAAGGCATCAGACATTGTGCCCGGGGTGATGTCTTTCAGATCGTCCTGTCCAGGGGCTTTGAGCAGGATTTCAACGGGGACGAGTTCAATGTGTACCGTGCATTGCGCTCCATCAACCCCTCCCCCTACCTGTTTTATTTCGACTACCTGGGCTTCAAATTGTTTGGGTCTTCCCCGGAGGCCCAGCTTCGGGTGGGGAATGGGAAGGCCACCATCAACCCCATAGCCGGTACGGTGACCCGCACCGGCATTCCGGAAAAGGATGCCGCACTAACCGATGAACTGCTGCAGAGCAAAAAGGAAAACGCCGAACATTGTATGCTGGTAGATCTGGCGCGCAACGACCTGAGCAAGCATTGTACAGAAGTCGGAGTGGAGACCTTCCGCGAGGTCCAGCACTATTCCCACGTGATTCACCTGGTCTCCACGGTCAGCGGACAGCTGACGGCAGGGAGCGGTGTCTATGGGCTGTTCGCTGACACCTTCCCTGCCGGTACCCTTTCCGGGGCGCCAAAGCACATGGCCCTGCGGCTCATTGACCGCTATGAGGATACGGCCAGGGGCTTCTATGGGGGGGGTATAGGGTTCATCGGACTGGATGGTACGCTGAACCACGCCATCATGATCCGGTCATTTATGAGCCGTAAAGGCACCCTGGCTTACCAGGCCGGTGCCGGGGTGGTGATTGGCTCCACCCCGGAAGGGGAACTTGCCGAAGTGGATGGGAAAATATCGGCCCTGAGAAAGGCCATTCAGCTGGGAGAACGCTTCCATGCCGTTTAAATAAAAATGATTTATGGCGAAGATACTCGTGTTGGACAATTACGATTCCTTTACCTACAACCTGGTCCACTGCCTGAAAAGGGAGGGGGCACACCAGGTTGCTGTGGTCCGGAACGATGAAGTGGATCTGGAAAAAGTGGCAGGCTATGACGGGGTGGTGCTTTCCCCCGGACCGGGAATTCCTTCTGAGGCCGGCCAGTTGCTGAGCCTGATCGACTATTACAAGGGCAGAAAACGCATTTTCGGGGTTTGCCTGGGCTTGCAGGCCATTGCAGAAGTGTTTGGAGGAAAACTGCAGAATCTGTCAGAGGTTTTTCACGGGGTGTCCTGCCCGGTGCGCCTGACCGGTCCCGGTCACTACCTGTTCTCCGGCATGACTTCGGGCTTTATGGGCGGCAGGTACCATTCCTGGGTGGCAGACCGTGAAAGCCTGCCCGGGGTGCTGCGCATTGATGCGGTCGACGACCATGGGTACATCATGGCACTGAGCCATCAACAATATGATATATGCGGGCTGCAGTTTCACCCGGAATCCATCCTGACCCCGGAAGGGGAAACGATGATCCGCAACTGGTTGAACCAATTTTAATCCGGAACCGATGAATGCACTGAATGACATACTGGCCAAAATACTGGAGTCACAACAACTGGACCGTGCAGAGGCCCACAGGCTCATGCATGGAATCGGCAGTGGAGAGGTCAACGAGGCCCGCATTGCCGCCGTGCTGACTGCTTACGTGATGCGTAGCATCAGCCTGGAGGAACTGCTGGGCTTCCGTGACGCGCTGCTTGACCTGGCGCTGAAGGTGAACATAAACGACGGGCAGGCTGTGGATGTGTGCGGAACGGGGGGGGACCGCAAGGACACTTTCAATATCTCCACGCTAACAGCTTTTGTGGTGGCCGGGGCCGGATTGCCCGTGGCCAAGCACGGCAACTACGGGGTGTCTTCTTCTTCCGGCTCTTCGAATGTCATGGAACACCTCGGGTACCGGTTCAGCAATGACGAAGGAAAGCTTCACAGGGAAATGGAAAAGGCAGGCATCTGTTTTATGCATGCCCCCCTGTTCCATCCCGCACTGAAGGCAGTGGGCGGGGTGCGCCGCCAGCTGGGGGTGAAGACCTTTTTTAACATCCTGGGTCCCCTGGTCAACCCCGCCAATCCCAATTATCAACTGAGCGGGGTCTTCAGCGTGGAGGCCGGAAGGATTTTCAGTTACCTGCTTCAGCGGGAGGAAAAACAATTCGCTGTGGTATACAGCCTCGACGGCTATGATGAAGTGTCGCTTACGGCTCCGGTCAAGGTCTTCACTCCCAGGGGGGAGGACCTTGTGCAGGTGTCAGACTTCGGCTTGCCCCAAAATACGCCGGAATCTCTGCATGGGGGCAGTGGCGTGCCAGGGGCAGCGGAGATATTCCTGAAGGTGCTTCGCAACGAAGGAAGCTTCAGCCAGGCCAATGCGGTGATAGCCAATGCTGCCCTGGCCATTCAATGTGTTCACAAGGACCGCCCCCTGAAGGAGGCAGTCTCTCTGGCACGGGAGTCATTGGAGTCAGGAAGGGCATACAGGGCGTTTCAGGCATTGATGGAGATCCAAC
>SLSG01000002.1 GCA_007130545.1 Bacteroidales bacterium
CAGAACCTACGTCTGCACCCTTGAGGATCATCAAATCGGCCCTGGCAATCACAGTCACCGGTGCCGGGTTGCTCTCGGCCGGGAAGTCCGCATTGTCATTGTTGGCCACGGCAAAGTTGGTGATCACCGTGCCATCGGCAACGTTAAGGTCCACCTGAACCACCAGCGAGAGGCTGATGTGGCTGTCTGCGGCCAGGTCGCCAAGGCTCCACATCACCGTATTGCTCTGGGCATTATAGGTACCCCCGTCAGAGGCGCTTACAAAGCTGACCCCTTCGGGCAGCTCATCGCTGACCACCACGTTGAGGGCAGGAACCTGATTGTTGTTGCTGATAACCATTGTGTAGGTCACCTGCTCGCCGACATTGACCTGGGCAGCATTTGCCTGTTTGGATAGTTCAATTTCCGCAGTTCCAAGCTCAACAATTGCCTCGTCGCTGGCAAAAACATCCTCTTCGCCGGGAGCCTTTCCGTGAACAGAAGCCGTATTGACCACCAATCCGGATTCCACATCCGAGGCTGTCACAATGTAGCTTTCGTCAAAACTCCATGTATCACCCGGTGCCAACTCGCCGATAAAAACATCCAGACCGGTAAGCGGATCCTCCACGGTAACCCCGTTTAAGCTTACATTGCCTGTGTTGGTAATTACAATCGTGTAGTCAAGTTGCTCCCCCGCAATAAGGAAATAAGGAGAATTGGTTGTTTTCTCCAGGGCAAGTTCCGGATTCTGCTCCCCGTCAACCACGGCTTCGGCACTTTCTGAAAGCAGGTTGCCTGAAGGGTCAGTACCCGTTACAAATACATGATTGAACACGTTCCCTGCGTCAAGATCTGCCTGTGTGATGGTATAAACTTCATTATAGGAAACCGATTGACCAGGGGACAGGCTTTCCACAGTTGCACTCAGTCCCGTCAGGGGATCCTCCACAACCAGGTCTGAAATGGTCACATCGCCTGTATTGGATACATTAATTGCATAGGTAATCTGGTCACCGACAGATGAAAAGGATTCCTGTCCGGCGCTTTTGGAAACGAACAATCCGGGCTGTTGATCCGCATATATGGTAACTGCATCGCTTGCAGAAACCGTCGTAGGTCCAGGCCCCGTTCCCCTTGCAGTTGCGTGGTTCGTTATGAAACCGGCATCCAGGTCATCCTGTGTTACGTAATAGGTCTCTTTGAACTCCAGAATCTCATCCGGATTCAGTTTATCAATGATTTCCTGCATGCCTGTCATCGGGTCTTCTACAAGGATATCCGTGATTGCCACACTTCCTGTATTCTCAACCGAGACCGTATAATCAATTGCCTCGCCGACATAGGAATATATTTCCTTTGATGCGGCTTTGCTTACAGAAAGGCTGAGGGTGTGACCGTAATGTATGGTGTGCGCACTACTTCCCTCCACCCGGAAGAAGCAATAATAACTTCCCCCGGAATAAAAGGCTTCGTTGTGGATATAGCCCAGATCCATATCCTCCTGGGTAACCTCATAGAAACCTGTCATCGTCTGCACCTCACCTGGGGCAAGCGCAGGAATATAATAGGATAAGCCGATAGGGGGATCAAACACATTGATAAAATGGACCGAGACATTGCCGGTATTCTCAATTTCAATTGTATATTCAATGGTTTCGCCGGCAAAGGCAAAAGACCGGGGATTGGACATTTTTCGCAGGGATACTCCCGGATACAGCACGGTCTTGATATGGGACAGAGCCTCCGCGCTGACTGCCACTTCATCCGAACGCAAACCGCTGGCATAGGCAAAGTTCACGACCGAGGCAAAGTCGATGTCTGCCTGTGTGATCGTATAAGTTTCCGTATAAATCAATGTATCCCCAGGCAGAAGGATTGGCTCATTCACGGCAAGTCCGGTCATCGGATCCTCAACCAAAAGATCCTTTATTTCCAGCTCACCCGTATTGATGACCATGATGGTGTACGTGATCACATCTCCAACAGCCTCAAAAGCGTCTGGGGATGCAGTTTTCGAAAGCACCAGGCTGGATTCTTCAGAAGCCTTGTCAGGGTCTTCTTGCATTGTCTTCAACAGCGCCTCAAGCTTGGCTACCTCCGCATCTCCCGGACAGTTCTCCTGTCCGGAGACGGCCGGAACAGAAAGCATAAAAACCATAACCAATATAAAAATGTAATTCTTTTTCATGATTTTTCACTTTATGTGAGATGTAAACAGATATGCAAAGTGGGACAATATACAAGTTATGAAAAAAAACGCAAAAAACCACAATAATCCCCTGCTAACAGAAGAAATCAGCCGGCAGGACAGAGAACCCATATGGTGAATGTCCCCATAATATTCTAAACATTTCCTTCCCGTCTCTGTTGATATTTAGGGTTTCATAAAAACTTCGGAGTTATGTCGATGACAAAACGCTTTTTACTGCCCTTGTTCATTTTTGTTCTGGCCATGTTCCTGCAATATGGAAGCGGGACCTTTTGGTTCCTTCAGGAACCCCTGATCAGCGCCCTGGCGAAAACAGGCGAAGTGATGACCGTACTGAGCATTGCCTGGACCATTGCCGTGGTGATACGCATCGGTAAAAACCAGCTGCTGAAAAGATACGACATCGACCGGTCTGACAACCTAAAGGACCGCAAGGTTCACACCCAATACAACATCCTGGAAAAGATACTGGTGTTCATCATCATTGTCATCGCTGCAGCGGTGGCCCTGATGCTTTTCGACGGGGTGAGGAATATCGGAATCAGCCTTTTCGCCTCGGCCGGGGTGGCCGGACTGATTATCGGGTTGTCGGCACAGAAGGTTCTGGGTTCCATATTGGCCGGACTGCAGATTGCCATCACCCAGCCCATACGCTTCGACGATGTGGTCATTGTCGAAAATGAATGGGGCTGGATCGAAGAGATCAACCTGACCTATGTGGTGGTAAGGATATGGGACAAGCGGCGCCTGATCATTCCTTCCTCCTATTTCCTTGACAAGCCCTTCCAGAACTGGACCCGCACTTCGGCTGATATTCTGGGGACGGTGTTCATTTATACGGACTACAATGTACCGTTTGAAGCCCTCAGGAAAGAGCTTACCCGCCTGCTGGAGGAGAGTCCGCACTGGGACAAAAAAGTGAACGTGCTGCAGGTTACCGATGCCCGCGAAAACACCCTGGAGATTCGGGCGCTGATGAGTGCCGCCACCTCCCCGGCGGCGTGGGACCTCAGGGTGTATGTAAGAGAAAAGCTGGTGGAGTTTATCCAAAGAGAGTATCCGGAAAGCCTGCCGCGGACCAGGATCGCTTTACAGAATCCACTGCCGGACAAGCAGGGGGGCAAGCCAGTCGATAAGGGAAAACCAATCGTTTAAGCGCGCGCCCCGGTCGCATCGGACCCAAATTGCTGGGTCAGAATGAGGACGAAAGCTTTAATCAGCTTTTTTCGAGGGTCTTCAGCAGGTCTATCGCATCTTCCTGGCTTTTGATGACATAGCGGGCATCGGTCCGGATCAGTCCGACTTTCACGGTCCATGCATGTTCGGGCAGGGTCTGGAACAACAATTCATCCGACCACCCGGCCCCCACCGCCAGCACAAAATCATAATCCTTGCGGGACAACCAGTGCATGGCCAGCTCTCCCTTATTGATCCCGGAATTGCTGACTTCGATGACTTTCTTCCCGGGGAGCACCTGCACCCCGATATTGGTGGTAATGGATAGCAGATGATCGCTCACCTCCCGGGAAAGAAAGGATGCCTGTTCTATGTCGGCCTTGTGGAAAAACCAGGACAGGGAATAATCCCTTTCCTTTACATATGCCCCGGGGAGACGGTCAGAATACATCTCCAGCAAAGGCAGGATCTCTTTTTTCCATTCGGATGACAAGGGCTTGAACAAGCGCCACTCCCGCTGACCTGCCTCCCGTATCCAGGTGCCATGCTCAGCGGTTAGGTTGACAGGGGTTTCGCCAAGCCAGGACTCCAGGTCGGGACGCCCCCGGCCGCTGATGATCACAATATCCGTACGGTCATCCGCATTCAGGTTCTTCAGCAGGCTCAGCAGGCCTTCCGTAGGTTTGGCATCCGAGCGCTTGGGTGTGAAAGGGACCAGGGTCCCGTCATAGTTCACGATGATCAGCCGGTTTTGCGCCTTTTTAAAGCTGTTCACGAGGGATCGGATGGTCCCTGGCTTGATTAATTTCTTTTCTGAGGTGAAGGTCGATATGCTGCTGATTTCCAACAGGCTGCCGACAAAATCATTGGCCCATTTGGTTACATCGTATCGCTTGAGCCGCTCCTGCATCACCTCGTTGCGCCTTATCTGTTCCTCTTCAGGAATGGAAAGTGCTTCGGCAATGCCATCTGCAATCTCATCGATGTTGTTGGGGTTGATGATGAGCGTTTCCCCGAGTTCCTTGGCCGCTCCGGTAAATTCACTAAGTACCAGCACCCCCAGCTTATCACGCAGGGAAGCAATGTACTCCTTGGCGACCAGGTTCATGCCATCCCGCAGGGGCGTGATCAGGGACACATCGCTCATCCGGTACTGGGCAATCAGTTGCTTATGCGGTAGCGAGGTATACTGGTAAATTACCGGTGTCCAGTCCACTTTCCCGTAATTCCCGTTGATGTTCCCGACCAGCTCGTCCAACCGCCGCTTGATCTTCTGATAAGCGGTCACCCCGGTTCTGGATGGGACCACAATCATATTCAGGAATACCTTCCCGTGCCATTCCGGATGCTTCTTCAAAAACAATTCAAACCCAAGCAGCCGGTTCACAATGCCTTTGGAATAATCAAGGCGGTCCACCGAAAGCACCACCTTCGGCTTTCCGGGCTGGGGTTTGTCGGATGGGTAAGGCGACACATCCATTTCATGGAATTTGTCAAACTCAATCCCCATCGGAAAGGTGCCCACCCGCACCACCCGGTCAGGAAGCGTAATGGTGCCCATCAGGTTCTCCTTCCCCAGGATACGAAGCACCGAGCGCAGAAAGTACTGGGAGTAATCGTGGGTATGGAATCCGATCAGGTCAGACCCCAACAGCCCTCTAAGGATTTCCGCACGGCTTTCTTTGGGGAACATGCGGTACATCTCATAGGATGGGAAGGGGATGTGCAGGAAAAAGCCGATCGGATTCTTCACTTTTTCCCGGAGCATGGCCGGGAGCAGCATCAGGTGGTAATCGTGGACCCAGACAATGTCGCCTGGCTTCAGGACCTTGAGCACCTCATCCCGGAAAATCTCGTTCACGGTCTTGTATTCGGTCCAGAACTCGCTTTCAAAGCTGGCATAATTCGGAAAGTAATGAAACAGGGGCCAGATGGTCTTGTTGCAAAACCCCAGGTATACCTTGTCCATCAGTTTTTGCGACAGGAATACCG
>SLSG01000159.1 GCA_007130545.1 Bacteroidales bacterium
CAGATGGAGACAAAGTATTGATATACAATGACCGCGGCAAGATCAACATCCCCTGCCGCCTGAGCCGGAAGATCATGCCCGGGGTGGTCAATATCCCCCAGGGTGCCTGGTGGGAACCCGACCGGGACGGGGTGGACCACAGAGGCAATGTAAATGTGCTGACCAGCCACCGCTGGACCCCCCTGGCGTTCGGGAATGCGCAGCATACCATCATGGTTGAAGTAAAAAAAGCATAAAAAATGGCGAAGCAACTGGCCTTTTATTTTGATGCTTCTTCCTGCTCGGGTTGCAAAACCTGCCAGGTGGCCTGCAAAGACAAGCATGATTCCCCAATGGGTATCCGTTGGCGCAGGGTCTATGAAGTCTGCGGGGGGGAGTGGAAACAGCAGGGAAAGGCCTGGGTGCCGGATCTCATTGCCTACCATATGTCGGTGGCCTGTAACCACTGTGAAAACCCGGTATGTGCCAGCTCCTGTCCGAACAAAGCGATTGTTAAACGGGAAGACGGCGTGGTGCTGATCGACCACAACCGCTGCATGGGATGCAAGTATTGCGAGATGAGTTGTCCGTACGGTGCCTTGCATTTTGATCCGGACAGGAAGGTCATGACCAAGTGCACTTTCTGCGCGGATTACCTGGAACAGGGCAAGCCCCCCTCTTGCGTGAGTGCCTGTCCGATGCGGGTGCTGGACTTCGGGGAGCTGGAAGCACTGGAGCGTAAACACGGAACAAACAAGGAGGTGTACCCATTCCCTGAGGCCGTCTACACCGGCCCGGCAGTAGTCATAAAACCCCATCCGACAACAAAAGGCAAGGAGAAACATAAACCCCTGATTGCCAACAAAGAGGAGGTGCGCACATGAACAGCAATGAATGGCCCCTGGTTTTCTTCACCTTGTTTTCCCAGGCCAGTGCCGGGATCATGCTTATAGCGACTTTGATGCTCTTCCTGCTGAAAGAGGACGGGCATGCGGCAGGGGCTGAGTTTCGTCGGACTGCCGCCCTGCTGGCACTGGGGCTGATAGGCCTGGCGCTGATGATATCCTTTCTGCACCTCTCCAGACCGCATGCTTCGGTATATGCCATGTCGAACCTTGGGGCTTCGTGGTTGAGCCGTGAGATCATCCTGGCCGGGGTATTCTTTTTTCTCACTGCCCTGGTTTACCTGGTGCCGGAACCGGCCGGGGGGAAATGGACTGGCGCCCTGACGATCGCCTCCGGCTTTGTCGGATTGATCCTGGTGTACTCCATGGTTCGCCTCTATATGATCCCCACGGTGCCCGCCTGGAACAACCCTTCCACCCCGACGGCATTCTTTTCCAGCACTTTACTGCTCGGAGCCCTGGCCAGCCTGGTAGTGATCGGAGCCCTGGCCAACCGCTCCGTGCAGGCGGACTTCCCGCAAAACCTGGTAAGGCTTCTGGCCATCCTGGTGCTTGCCGGGGCGCTTTTTCAACTGGGAAACACCCTGTTCGTGTGGTTCGGCCAGACCCTGGCCGAAGGCAGCTTCCCCGCACCCGAATTGCCGGTCATGATCAGGGTGATCCAAATTGTATTGCTTGTAGCAGGCATGGCAATCATGGCAAGCTGGTACAGCAGGAACCTGCCTTTGCAGGGCTCCCTGGCCTGGTTCCTGATTGCCGGGACAGGCTTTATCCTTGCCGAGCTGTTGGGGCGGTTCCTGTTCTATGCCTCCTATTACCGCCTGGGCATTTAATTTCGTATGATGGGTGATCGACGCGAAATATGGCTGAAAGCCGCTGTGGTCGGCAGTTTATGGGGTGCTTCCGAGATTGTCCTGGGAAGCTTCCTTCACAATCTGCGCATTCCTTTCAGCGGAAACCTGCTGACAGCCATAGGCATCGTCCTGATGATATCCGGGCATCGCCTGTGGCCCGAAAGGGGATTGCTGATCAGAGCCGGACTGATCTGTGCGGCCCTGAAATCCCTTTCGCCCAGTCCGGTGATCATCGGACCCATGATCTCGATCTTTATGCAGGCCAGCCTGATGGAGATGGCCCTTCTTGCCGGAAGACGCTCATGGGGGGGCTATTTGCTGGGAGGCGGACTGGCCATGAGCTGGAACCTGCTGTTCCGCATTTTGTCTACACTGGTTCTATATGGCAGTCCGGTTATCGACCTGTACCAGCAACTGGTCACCTTCCTGTTCAGCCAGACCGGATGGCAATTCACCAGCTACTGGGCGCCCATTCTTGTGCTTGGCGGACTGTTCTTCGTGTTCGGACTCGTGGCCGGAGTAATGGGACTGCTGGTTTCCCGGGCTGCGACAAAGAACGTACAAGCCTGGCGGGCCCCGGCCCTCGGCGCGGTCCGGCCACCTGCCATTCCCCAGGTACCCAGGTCCGGCAAGTGGCACTTCCTTCGCCCCCTGGGTTTCCTGGTTCTGCTCTCATTGGGGCTTTATTCTGTCCGGAGCATGCCGCTGCTGGTCTCCACCGGCTTATTGCTGGTTTTCCTGCTGCTTGTCCGGTTCCATGACCCTTCCCTGATAAGGCGGTTTTTCAGGAAAAAAGGCTTTTGGGTTGGCCTGTCTGCGATGGTCGTTCTTTCAGGACTGATGCTTGGCAAGCCGCAGCCCGGCAGTCCGATTAGCCCCGAAGGCCTGCGCATCGGGTGGGAAATGTGCATGCGCGCCCTATACGTGATTACGGGTTTCGGGATACTCAGCCGGGAACTCCGCAATCCTCAACTTGTTAAATGGTTTGAAAGCAGGCATATGGAGCCATTCCTTTCCGCTGTCAGAATCGCCTTCCAGACCACCCCCCTGCTGATCGGGACCATCCCCGGAAAAACGGCCTGGAATAAACCGGGCAGGGTACTCACCGACATGGTCAGAAGCATGGAATATTCGCTGGATTATATGCGTTCCAGGAAACAAGCCTTCAGACAGGTCTTTATTATTACCGGAGCCAAAGGCAGCGGAAAAACCACCCTGGCCGAAAAAACGGTCGCATTGCTTAAACAGAAAGACTTGTCCGTTAAGGGCATACTGGCCCCGGAGTGGCTGGAGAACGGCCAACGGGCTGGCTATTGGGTAAAGGATGCCGGCAGCGGCGAAAAAATGCTGCTTTGCCGGCGGAAGGGAACCAAAACCGCCAGCGAGCCGGGTCCTTTTCATTTCTTCGCGGATGCACTGGCGTTCGGACAAAAGGCATTGCTGGACATGGAAACCGGGTCTGGCACCGACCCCCAAACAGAGGCCCGCACACACACCCACAGACAGGAGGTCACCGTGGTGGATGAGCTGGGACCCTTTGAGCTGCAGGGACAATGCTGGGCGGCAGCCATGGATTCCCTGCCCCGCGACACCGGACCCATGTTATGGGTGGTTCGGGAATCCCTGATCGACGAGGTCATTCAACGCTGGCCGGCCGTCAGCCACCGCATCTATCCGGCTGCGACGACCAGTGCGGATTCCTTGGCAGCAGACATTATCCGGGGAATGAAGACCTGAAGCAAAAAACGCACTTATGGCAGCATCCGTGAAAAAGAACAGGCATGTCAGCGGGGTGGTCCTTGCGGGGGGGAAAAGTTCACGCTTCGGCTCGGATAAGGCGCTCCATCCTTTCCAGGGGAAGCCCCTGGCAGTCCATGCCCTTGAAATCATCCGGCCCCATTGCGGGGAATTGATGATCAGCACCGGAAATGCCGGGGCATATGTCTCTGCCGGTGTGCCGGCCATAGAAGATATTTTTAAGGGATGTGGCCCCATGGGAGGCATCCACAGTGCGCTGACGCAGGCCAGGGGAAATCTGCTGGTGGTGATTGGATGCGACACGCCGCTGGTCCCCCCTGCCTTGTACGGATTTTTACTGGAGCAGATGGGCGGACACCAGGTGATCATGCCGGTTTACGGGGGCTTTACGGAAACCATGTGTGCCATATATCACCGGTCCTGCCTGCCTGACATAGAACGGGCCCTTCAGGGAAAAACCTTTAAGATCCTGGATGTGGTGGCCGGTCTGGACACCCGTTTTGTGGAGATCGACCAGGAAGCTTTCGTCCGCCAGGGAATGTTCCGCAACATAAATACCCGCGCAGACCTGCCCTGATAAGTGGCCATCAACGACAATCCGCCGCTATGTTCAGCACATAATCTTCAATGACTCCGATCTCCCTTGCGGTTTCCCAGCCATCAAAGCCTGTGATATCGTCGTAGGAGACCTCAGACCTGTATGCCCGGAGGTATTGTGATGAAACGGGTTTGTATGACCAATGCCACTTCTCTTCCTCATAGCCCTGCGGCCTGTCTGGTCCCATGGCAGTATAGGGCTGGCAAAAGCCAAAGCCTGCCGCATGCTCCAACAGCCATTCGTACACCTTACGGCCCTCCCCAGACTCAAAATAACTATTTACCAGTGCATTAAGATCTATGTCCGTGCCCCAGTGATGGCGGGAGGTGCCGGGCATGGCGCTGAAGCGGAGTATTTCACGGGAACGCTCCACTGGATCCCCAATGGAAGTGGCAAGGATGCCGCCAAAAAGGACCTGCCGGCCGTTCCACTTATTTTCCCAAATGCGCTTTTGGTGCGCAAATGTGCGCATGGCCGAAACAATGACCAGGTCCACACCCGCACCACTGGCTGCACGATGCATATCCAGAAAGGCAGCATACGCCTCGCGGTGCATGAACATCCCCTCCCTGCCCGCATATTGCGGTCCGACGGGGACAAACAACGTATCGGCCGAAGGGTCCACATGGCCCAGAAGGTATTTCTCAGAAGGCGGTAAAAAAGGGGAAGGGGCATCCATATTGTGTCTGGTTTGGGGTTCTTCCTGCAATTTGTCCAATCCCTGATCCACCTCACCGGATGAGCGGAGCTGCAACCTCTGCGCAGCCCGCTGTCCCCTGGAGTAAATCATCAGGACAGCCAGCAGGATGAGCAAAGCCGCTACCAGGGCCTGGTATTTTCCAAATCGGTTGCTGCGCATAAACCGCTTCATTGGTTCGGTGTGCTATTTCAGCCAGTTGTCGAGCCAGCGGAAGAATTCCCGTTGCCAGAGAATGCCGTTCTGGGGCGAAAGTACCCAGTGGTTCTCTTCCGGGAACACCAGGAAGCGGCTGGGGATGCCCTGCAACTGTGCTGCGTTGTACGCCTGCATGCCTTCCGACAAAGGCACCCTGTAGTCCTTTGCACCGTGGATCACCAGAATGGGCGTATCCCAGTTTCCGACAAAAAGGTGGGGTGAAAAGTCGTAGCTGTGCGGGCGCGGGGACGCCCAATAGGGTCCGCCAATATCATGGTTGGCAAAAAACATCTCCTCGGTGGTGCCATACCAGCTCTCAAAGTTGAACATCCCGC
>SLSG01000301.1 GCA_007130545.1 Bacteroidales bacterium
CCTCTCCATCATGATGATCAAACTGGAGGAAGGGGCCCCAGTGATCGGGAAATCCCTGGCGCAGATTGCAGAGGAATGTAAAAAGCTCAAGTTCCGGGCCGTGGCCATCCACCGCAAATCCCTAACCCGCATCCCCCACGGGGAGGATGTGTTTCAGGAAGGAGATATGGCTTATGTGGTCACCCAGCCCGATGGCATTGACCTGCTGCTGCAGCTGGGAGGCAAAAAGCAATTCCAGGTCAAAAACATTATGATTGTCGGCGGGGGCGCTGTGGGCAGCCATGCCGCATTAAGCCTTGAAACGCGGATGAACGTCAAATTGTTCGAGCTGGACCCGCAACGCAGCCGGCAATTGTCGGAAAACCTGAAAAACACTTTGGTCATCAACGGGGATGCCAGGGACATCACCTTGTTGGAGGACGAAGGCGTGTCGAGGATGGACGCATTTGTCGCGGTGACAAACAATTCAGAGACCAATATCCTGACATGCCTGCTGGCCAGAAAATTTGGAGTGAAGAAAACCATTGCACTTGTAGAAAATATTGACTTCATCGACATCTCCCAAACCATCGGCATCGACACGATCATCAATAAGAAACTGGCCACGGCAAGCTATATCCTCCGCTTCACGATGAATGCCGAAGTGATTTCCACCAAATGCCTTACAGGAATTGATGCAGAAGTCTTTGAATTCCTGGTCAAGCCGGGCTCGGCAGTGACCAAAAAACCCATCCGGAAACTTAAGTTCCCGGAGAAAGCCCTCATTGGCGGCATCATCCGGAACAACCAGGGACTTATTGCCACGGGAGACATGCAGCTCAAGGCGAACGACAAGGTGGTGGTGTTTGCCCTGCCGCAGGCATTCGCCCTGGTTGACAAATTGTTCAGGCCATAATCTTTTCGCCATGCGCGCGCCGTCAGAAATCCATTTCCGGCTGATCATGAAGTTTCTGGGGATCCTTTGGATGATCCTTGCCGGCTTTATGGGGCTTTCAATTGCCTGGTCGGCTTTTTATGGGGAAAATGCTACGGTCAGGGCTTTGCTTTTCAGCATGGGGATCACCTTCCTGGCTGGCGGGTTGATGTTTTTGGTAAACCGCAACCACGACCACCGGAACATCGGAAAAAAGGAAGGATACCTGGTGGTCAGCCTTTCCTGGATCAGTATCTCAGCGTTCGGGGCCCTCCCGTTTTATCTTTCCGGAGCCATCCCCGCCTATACCGACGCATTTTTTGAAACCATGTCGGGCTTCACCACTACAGGGGCCACTATATTGGACGATATCGAAGCCATGCCAAAGGGACTGCTGTTCTGGCGTAGCATGACGCACTGGCTGGGGGGAATGGGCATCATCGTGCTGACCCTGGCCATCCTCCCCATACTTGGGGTGGGCGGCATGCAGCTTTTCGTCGCGGAAGCACCGGGTACCACCCCCAGCAGGCTGCACCCGAGAATCAAGGAAACCGCCAAAAGGCTGTGGGGGATATACCTGATCTTTACCTTTTTCCAGACTTTGCTTCTGATGGGCGGGGGTATGGATTTGTTTGACGGACTCTGTCACTCGTTCAGCACGATGGCCACCGGGGGGTTCTCCACCCGCAATGACAGCATGGCAGGGTTTTCCCCCTATATACAATACGTGACCATTTTGTTTATGCTCATTGCAGGAACCAGTTTTTCTCTACATTATTTCTTGCTGAAGGGACAGTTCGACAGGGTACTGAAAAACGAGGAGCTGAGGTTCTACCTTTCTATCATCGGTGTGTTTACCTTGGTCATCACCGCTTCCGTAATCATTTTTCACCAGTATGGGTTTGAAAGGGGATTCCGTGACAGTCTGTTCCAGGTGGTTTCCATTGTCACCACCACCGGCTTTATCACGGCAGATTACCTGGAATGGAAGGGCTATATCTGGTTTTTGATCTTTTTACTGATGTTCACCGGAGGATGCATCGGTTCCACGGGAGGCGGGGTCAAAATGATCCGTCTGCTGGTGCTGGCAAAAAACACCCGTCTGGAGTTAAGGCGGCTGTTGCATCCAATGGCCATTATCCCGGTCCGGGTAAACGGAAAAACGATTCCCCCAGACATCATCCATAACTTCCTGGCATTTTTCCTGCTTTACGTCCTGCTTTTTCTTAGCGGCTCCGCAATCATGACAATGGTCGGAATGGATTTCCCTTCGGCCATCGGGGCTTCCATCGCCACGATCGGCAACATTGGTCCGGCCATCGGTAGTGTCGGCCCGACCGAGACCTACGCCGCCATCCCCGCTGCCGGTAAATGGGTCCTGAGCCTGTTCATGCTGATGGGAAGGCTGGAGATCTTCACGGTCCTGCTCCTGCTGAGTCCAAGTTTCTGGAAAAGATAATTTTCCCGACCTCTACCAACAAATCGTATATTTGTTCAGCTACAATACCTTGTTCAGCCCCAATACCACGGTTCCTATGCTCAGCATCTGCATTCCCGTTTTCAACTCCGACCCCCGCAAACTGGTGATGGAACTCCACCGACAAGCCGAGACCCTTGGGGATGATGCGGAGATGCTTATACTGGATGACGGGTCCCGGGAGGAAATCCGGGCGATGAACCGGAACCTGCGTGATCTGCCCAGGGTGCGCTATGAAGAACTCCCGGAAAATACCGGTCGAAGCCGCACGCGCAACCTGCTTGCAGGAAAGGCCCGCAACCCATTGCTGCTGTTCCTTGACAGCGATATGCAGATTGACAACCCCCATTTTCTGGCGCATTACCTGGACCTGCCAGATGGGTATCAGGTGGTTTGTGGTGGACATGTATACCAGACAGCCCCCCCGTCATCGGAGCTGATGCTGCACTGGAAGGCCGGACGCAAAAGAGAGAGCATTCCTGCTGCCGAAAGAAACAAAAACCCCCACAGATCCTTTATGACCGCCAACTTTTTGATCCGACAAAATGTGTTCGGCCGGATCTCCTTCTCTGAACAGCTCAGGGGCTACGGCCATGAGGACACCCTGTTTGGATACCAGCTTAAGAAAATGGGCATACCCGTTTTTCATACTGACAACCCGGCCGTGCATACGGGCCTGGAACCTGCCGCAATACTTCTGGAAAAGATCCGGCAGGCGATGGGGAACCTCCTGGCAGTCGAAAAAATGCTCGAAAACGACCCTGAATTCAGTCAAATGGTGAAGGTATTAAAGGCCAGGCAAAAGCTGAGCCGATTGAGGCTCTGCGAACTTTACCGGCTGGCATTCACCGCCGGCAGGTCCGGGCTGGAAAAGAACCTGCTGGGCAGCAGGCCAAGTCTCCGGGCCTTCGACCTTTACAAGCTGGGCATATTGATTCAGGCGATGTAATTCAGGCGATGTAGGACTCAATTAGCTTGCACGGTCCCGCAGGCAGCAGCTCAAGCGTTTTGATCCCGGCCGGGACCAGCAGGGTCTCACCCTTGCTTATCGTCTCCTGCCCGTCAGGGTATTGCAGTGTGCATGCCCCTTCCAGGCAAACGTACACCACGAAGGAATCCAGAAAATAAAAGTCACCGCTGATTTTCCGGTCGAAACTTAGCAGGTTAACGGTAAAGGGCGGGGAGGCATGCAGGGTAACTGAACCGTTTCGGGGCTCCGTGTAGTTTGTCCGCCAGGATTTTTCCAGCCGGAAATCAATCACCTCCAAAGCTTCCGCAACATGCAGCGCCCTGGGCTTGCCATCCAGTCCCGGGCGGTCCCAGTCGTAAAGCCGGTAGGTGGTGTCGGCCGCCTGCTGGATCTCGCAGAGGGTCACCCCGCTGCCTATGGCGTGGATACGACCGGCGGGGATATAAAACACGTCACCGGCAGAGACCTGTTCCGTATTCAGCACCTGCGGAATGGTTTTTTCCTGCAGGTGCGTTAACAAGCCACTTGCATTCAGCTCACGGTTAAACCCCACGTAGATCTTCGCCCCGGGTTCGGCTGCCACCACATACCACAATTCGGATTTGCCACTGCCCGGTTTTTCAGCCGCGAAGTGGTGGTCACCGGGATGGACCTGCACGGAAAGAGGCTCAGTCGAGTCAATGAATTTCACCAGCAAGGGAAGTACGTTGCCAAAGTTTTCATAAACAAACTCCCCGACCAGGTCTCCCATATAGACCTCGATCAGATCACCCAGTTCGTTGCCCTCCAGAAATCCATTGCAGACCACGGAAACATTCCCCCTTAGCGTAGATATCTCCCAGGACTCCCCGCAGCTACCTGAAGCTACCGGGCCTTTGTCGTACATGGAATGCAGGCGGGACCCGCCCCAAACCTTTTCCTTCAGGATGGGACGGAATTTAAGGGGGTACAATTTATCCATGGAATGCAGGGCTTATTTCCGGAGAACCGGAAAATAATTAAGGCCAGAGGATATTCTCATCATCGTCCACGCCAACCGCCCAGCTGACAAGCACCAGGCTATCCTCTTCAAAAACGAACTGCAGGTGGGCATCGTGGAAAAAGATGATCTTTTCACCCGGTTCATCCTCCTCTACCTCAAAGTCCTTATATCCCTGCGATACCATCAAATCAATGATCCGGGGCTCATCCAGCTTGAACACCTTTTCTCCGAATAGCTCGGCCTCCTCATTGTCTGTCTCAAAATTGGTGCATACCTCTTTATCCACCTTTTCAAAATAGACAGAATGGCCCTGGTCCCAGTAACTCCAAACCTCCACGTCCTCCTCCTCTTCTTCTATGTCAAGTTTTTCGGTTTCCTGGGGCTGGCCGAAATATTGTTCAACCTCTTTGGTGCCGGCGCCGAATTTCAGATCGCCAAAGCCAAGCTTGGGTTTAATTTCCAGTTTTTTTTGCATCGGATAATGTTTTACGGGTGGATAATCAATCAGGCATAGTACAAATATAATCAGAAAATCTTGTTGAATGGGCCGTTCCGCTATTTAAAAGGAGAATCGGGCTCACCTGCCATGTGTTTATAAACCAGCTTGTCGACCCACTTCGGGAACAGCTTGTTGAGCCACAGGGTCAGCTTCCCCTGTCGGGTCAGCACCAGGGAAGTTTTCCTTTGTTTGACCGCGCGCATGATATGCCGTGCAGCCGTTTCGGCCGTCATCATCCGGCCTTCGTCCCTCGGGCTTTCCCCCTGGGCTTTTCCGTCACCAGCCAGGGCCGTCCGGCGGATATTGGATGCCGTAAAACCCGGGCAGGCGATCAGCACATGCAAGCCGGTCTTTCGGTTTTCAATGCGCAGGGACTCCAGAAAGCCCTGCAAGGCAAATTTTGATGCCGAGTACCCGGTCCGCGCCGGAAGCCCCTTAAACCCGGCCACGGAGGAGATCCCGACCACGCTACCCCCGGA
>SLSG01000213.1 GCA_007130545.1 Bacteroidales bacterium
AGAAGTTGTTCAGGTAAGGATTGGTCTCTACATCTTCGTAATGGGCTTCCCATCCGTAATGTTTTGAAAGCAGGCCTGCCAGGGTGGTCTTCCCTGAACCGATGTTTCCGGCAATGGCAATATGCATAATTGAGGGGGTTTACTTAATGAATTCCAGGATCTCGTCCACATATTTCCGCTCATTGTACAGGCGGGGAACCTTGTTTTGTCCGCCAACCTTTCCCTTGGACTTGAGCCAGTTAAAAAAGGTGCCTTTGGGAACACTCGTCATCTTTGGTTCGTGCAGCATCAGATCGGCCGACCGCTTTGCCTCGTAATCAGAGTTCAGCTTTTGAAGCTCCCTGTCCAGTGCCTTTGCGAAGTCTTGCAGGTCAGCGGGTTCTTTTTCAAACTCCAGAATGTATTCATGGGCAGCGGTGTTGTTGTCGTTCAGGTAGATGGGGGCGGCCGTGTATTCGCTGATAATGGCTCCGGTCTCTTTACAGGCCGCTTCAAGGGCCTTGTCTGTGTTGTCTACAATGACCTCCTCGCCGAAGGCGTTTATGAAATTTCTGGTGCGTCCGGAGATGACGATGCGGAAAGGAGAGAGGTTGGTAAAGCGGAGGGTGTCACCAATCATATAGCGCCAAAGACCTCCGTTGGTGGAGATCACCATGGCATAGTTCACCCCGGTTTCCACTTCTTCCAGGGTGAGTGCTGCGGGTTGGTCATTATCCAGCTCCTGCATGGGAATGAACTCATAGAAGATGCCGTAGTCCAACATCAACAGCATTTCGTCCGAGCCGGGCTGGTCCTGAATGCCGAAAAATCCCTCTGAGGCGTTATAGGTTTCCAGGTAAACCATATTCTTGGAAGGGATCAACTTCCTGAACTGCTCACGGTAAGGCACGAAACTGACCCCGCCGTGAATGAACAGCTCCAGTTCGGGCCATACCTCCAGGATATTGCTGCGTCCTGTAACCTCAAGGACTTTTTTCAGCAAAATGAGGTTCCAGGAAGGCACCCCGCTGATGCTGGTCACGTTCTGGCGGATGGTTGCCTGTGCGGTCTTTTCGAGCTTTTCCTCCCAGTTTTCCATCAGGGCAAGCGAGAGGTCCGGGGTTCGCATGAATTCTCCCCAGAACGGGAAATTTTGCAGCAATACGGCGGAGAGGTCGCCAAAGTAAGCGTTGTTGTTTACCTCGCTGACTTTGTGGCTGCCGCCCATCACCAGCCCCTTGCCCCCGAAAATATTTGTCTCGGGATGGTTTCTGCAATGAATAGAGAGCACATCCTTGCCGGCCTTGTAATGACAATCTTCCAGGGATTCAAAACTCAGGGGGATGAATTTGCTTTTGTCGCTTGTTGTGCCGGAGGATTTGGCGAACCACTTGATCTCGGTGGGCCAAAGGATGTTGTTCTCCCCCCGGATCAGCCTCTCCACATAAGGTTTCAGGTCATCATATTCCTGTATGGGCACCTGGCTGGCGAAGTCCCTGTAGTTTTTGATGCTCCCGAACCCGTATTTTTTCCCCCACTCTGTATCCTTTGCCTCATCCAGGAGTTTCATCAGGATGTTGTTCTGCACCTCGACCGGATGGGACATAAAGTGTTCAATCTGCGGAATCCGCTGCTTAAAAAACCAGGTAATAACTGTATTCAGGAATGACATGTGTAATCTTTATGCAATTAATCCGTTTTGCTAACAACTTTACAAAAATAACACTTATGACCGCAAATTGCCCAACGGCTTATTTATTTTTGTGGTAATTTTCTACTTTTGAAATCAATTCGGTCATGCACGGAAGGTACGTCCGGGTGGAAACCGAAACATCCGACAATAATTAAAACAACCACTATTGAACCTTTTAAGGGAAATAACCGGTTTTGACCTCTCTGCCCGCAAGCAAAGGTGGAAGCTGCTGCTGCTGCTGTTTGCGGCCATGATCGTCGCTGCCTCGCTGTATTATACCGACATCCTGGTGAAAAAACTCACCCTGGATGAACGGCAAAAGGTGGAACTGTGGGCAGATGCCGTGCAAAAGCGGGCAAGCCTTGTTAAATACACCGAGGAGTTTTTTGAGAACATAAGGGAGGAGGAACGCAAGCGGGTGGAATTGCAGGCCAAGGTACACCGCCGACTGAATTATGCCGAGAGTTCCGGGGAACTGAATTTTATCATCGAGGTGCTGGGATCAAACACGACCATACCGGTATTGCTGGTGGATGAAGACGGGGTTGTGTACAACAGCATGAACCTGGATGAGCGATTCAGGGGGCAGAGGCGGCTGGAGGGAGAGCTTTGGGAGTATTTTTCTGACTACCCGCCAATCCCCTTTGCCGTGGGCAGGACAACGCAATACATATACTATCGTGATTCAAAGCTTTTTACAGATCTGAAGGATGTGCTGGACGACCTTGTGGATTCGTTTATTTCAGACATCGTGGTGAGTTCGGCCAACATCCCGGTATTGGTTGTGGACAGCACCAGGCAGCAATTGATTGATTACGGCAACATCAATGACCTGGACCGGGATGATCCCCGGGCAGTGGCCTCGCTTATCCAATCCATGTCGGAAAAAAACCCGCCCATCACCATAGAGCTGCCAACCTACGGGAAGGCCTATGTGTATTACACCAACTCCTTCCTGGTCACCCAGCTCAGATACTATCCCATCGCACAGCTAATGGTGATCGGGATTTTCCTGCTGGTGTCCTACGTCTTGTTCAGCCTGGCCCGGAACGCGGAACAGAACATGGTTTGGGTCGGGATGTCAAAGGAAACTGCCCACCAGCTCGGAACGCCATTATCCTCCCTGATGGGATGGGTGGAGCTGTTAAAGGCCAAGGGGGTGGATGATGAAACCATACGCGAGATCCAGAAGGATTTGAACCGGCTGGAAGACATCACGGAGCGCTTCTCCAAAATTGGTTCGGCTCCGAGCCTGGTGGAGCAGGACCTGGTGGGCTCGGTGCAGGAGATCATAAAGTATATGAAGATGCGCACCTCCAACAAGGTGCATATGGTGGTGGTAAGCAGCGATTCCAGGATCATGGTGCCGTTCAATGCCAACCTGTTCGGGTGGGTGATTGAGAATATCATAAAGAATGCCGTGGATGCCATGGATGGGAAGGGCGATATTGCATTGGAGCTGTCGGATGGGGAGAAGCAGGTGATCCTTGACATCAGCGATACGGGCAAGGGTATTCCCCCCTCCAAATTCAGGGCCATATTCAAAACCGGGTATACCAGTAAAAAGAGGGGATGGGGACTGGGCCTTTCACTGAGCAAGCGAATCATAGAATCTTACCACAATGGAAAGCTCTTTGTGAAGGAAAGTGCGCCGGGCCGGGGAACCACATTCCGGATTATCCTCCGGAAGTAAGGTCCCGGAACGGCCGGACGGTTTTTATTATAATTGTGATCAATCAATATGGACCAGATATGCCAGATCCGCTCCCTTGCTTTGCGCCGGGGATTGTTGCTGCTGACCGCATTGCTTTTTACCGCCTTGCGGCCGGCGGGTGTTGATCGCATCATGCTGCAAATGGAAAGCCAGAACCTTCAAAGGGGTAAGCGGGTGGATGTGCATGCCGGTCTTTTCTATGAATCGGGCAATGGCCGGCTGATCACCAGGTATACCAAGCCGGTGGAGCAGGTCATGGTTACCAACAACCGGGGGGAGCTTGCCATCTACAACGAAAAGGACAATACTGTCTACCGGGACCAGAGCATGGAGTACAGCTCAGAAAACAACCTGGTGTATTATTTCCTTTCCGGCAGGGTGCAGGACCTCGGACTCAGGCAAATGGGCTTTGAACTGATGGAAACGGAATTTATCGGGGACCTGGTCAAAACATCCTGGTTTCCGCCACCGGCCATGTATCACCTGTTCAACCGAATTGAACTGGTGCATGAAGACTACCTGCCGATCTACACCGCTTATTACGACGCCTCCAGAAACCTTGTAAAAAGGGTTTATTATTCTGATTATCAACATTTCCCTGAACTTGTTCTGCCCATGACCATTACGGAGTTCAATTACCTTCCGGGGGGCGATTCCATCGTGAACCGGCTGAGGTTTTCTGACGTCCGGATCAATCAGCGGGCCAACAGTCCGTGGTTTAACTTTGTCATACCGGATGATGCCACCATTCTCAGGTAAAACAAGGCGGTTTTGGACCGTATGGATTGCCTGCATTTTATGTCTTGTTGGTCCTGATGCCGCCTACGGGCAGGTCCGGTCAGACCTTGAATTATTGTCGGATGCCCAATGCTCCAACTGCGGCAGTGCACACCATGCCGCACCGGTGCTGATCGGAAGTGACAGGCACTGGCTGGTGCGTTATAACCCGGTCACCCTGACCCTTTCGGGCCTGATGTTCGTTTACCAGCGCTACATCTCCCCCCAGCTTTCCTCCCAATGCCTTTACGAGCATACTTGTTCCGGTTTCAGCATCGAACTGATAGAAACTTACGGACTGGCGCGGGGCATGGTGTTGACGGCAGACCGGCTTTCACGATGCAACCGGGTGGCCGCGATCGACATACATCCGCTCCGCATTGGCGAGAAGAGCCTCAGAGTCATTGAAACAGTGGAAATTTACGAAAGGAGTCCGCGATGAAGTTCCGGCTCTTTTTTTTGGTGCTTCTGCCGGGCCTGCTTCTTTGCGTTTCCGGAGGTGTCCGGGGGCAGTCTCCTGATCTGCGGGAGGAGCTGTCATTCGTACGCTACCTGATGGCGCGCGGAGACCTGGACGAGGCGACCTACCTGCTCGAACGCCTGGCCGAACAGTCCGATGCCCTTTCCCCGCACATGGCGGATTCGGTGTCTTACCTGAGGGGCTGGGCCCTTTACCAGCAGAAGGAGCTAATCCCTTCCGCCAGTTTCCTGCTCGCGGTGTCGGGAGAAAGTCCCTTTTACCTGAAAACCCGTTTCTTCGGGGCCTACAACCTTGCCCATGAGGGTCGTTACCGGGAGGCTTCTGCGGTTTTGGAGGTGTTGGACTTCGAATCGTCGGCCATGGCAGACGGGATGCGGAACTTTCAGTTGGCGGGGCTGGATCTGCTGATGGGCGATCTGGCGTCTTTTTCAGACAGGGCGGGCCGCTTCGACGAGGCTTCGCACCTGTATATTGAGGAGGCTGGCAGGATGCTGGTCTACCGGGACGTCCTGGCCGGGGCCCCGGCCCGTTCTCCATTTGTGGCAGGATTCCTGTCTGCGGTGGTGCCCGGTCTGGGCAAGGTCTATGCCGGGAAAATGGCAGAGGGAATTGCCGGGTTTCTATATGTGGCCGCCATGGGTGCGACTACATATGACTTTTACAGGGGGAGCGGGTCCGGCAGTGCCCTGTTCCTATTGTCGGCAACAGCGACAGGCATTTTTTACCTGGGAAACATCAGGGGTAGTGCCACCGCCGTTCGCAGGCAACAAAATGAGTTCAGACATGAAATGGATCAGCGCATATTGTTTGACATGCATATTCCTTTGCGCAACGCCTTCAATTAGCATTGGCGGCGATTCGGCAAGGGCCATGGAAAAGGCAGACAACCTCTTTTCCGGGGGTGAATTCTTTGCCGCCTCCATCGAATACGAGCGCGCCTACTTTTTGTCTGACAAGCCGGTTCAAAAGACCCTTGCAAACCTTTCCAAAGCCCGGGCATTGAAACAAACCGGAAGATATGAGAAGGCCCTGACAGACCTGCAGCGCTCCCTTCCTTTTGCAGGGCCGGACAGCCTTCGCTTCCAGGTCCTGTATGAGATGGCATTCTGTTCCTTTATGGCGGGCGATCACACAGGCGCTGCATCCTATGTGCGGCAGGCAAGGTATTTTTATCCCGGGCTGGGGGAAGGCCTCTGGCTTTTGTATGCACTGAGCCTTGTTCAGCTGGAGGAATGGTCCCGGCTCGGTGAGTTCCTGGAGGGCCTGGACCCGGATGACATTCCTTTGCAGGAGTCCCGCGAGCTCATTGCAGACATTGCGGCAAGAACCTCGGCGGAGGCCCTTCCCCGGTCAAGGGAACCGGAAAGGGCGCGGATGATGGCCACCTTTTTGCCGGGACTGGGCCATTTTTATGCTGGAGCGCCCGGCAAAGGCATCCTGAATGCCTCCTCCCAGCTCACTTCGCTGGGCGTTTTCGGGCTGCTTGCCTTGAATGGGTATTATGTGGCGGGGGTGACCATCGGTCTGAGCATGTTTCAGTCCTTTTATTTCGGGGGGATACGCCAGGCCGGCGAACTGGCCCGGGGCACCAGCCTGGCCCGCATGGATGCCTTTAAACAGGAGCTCTCACAGATGCTGATCTCGTTGGCGGGAAACGATCCTGCGGCCCGAACCAAAACCAATTCGGCAAACTGAAATGAACTACCCCAATACCGCCTTGCTGTTCTTGCTGTTGCTGTTTGCCCCCGCCACGGGTACGCAGGCTGCTTCGCCGTTGAGCTGCCATGCCGGGGGAAACGAAATGTCCGTTTCGGCTGATGAAGGCGGGGGTATGGATCCGGCGTCCATGTACCCGGCGTCCATGCTGGAGGATGTGGTGACGGCGCTTTACCGGTTTGATTTCCGGGTTGCGGAAAGCCTGAGCAGAGAATTGCTTGAACGCCATCCCGGCCATTACCTTGCCCATTTCTCCCGCGTCTATTACAATTGGTGGTTGATGATCACCTGGCCCCGGCCCGCTGAGGTCGAGACGCGTTACCGGGAAAGCATATTGCAGGCGCTGCCCCTGGCCAGAAAAGCCGTTGAAGGACCTGCATCCGACCAGGATGTGTTTAATTACATCAATCTGCATGCGATGTTGGCCAGGCTGGATCTTCAGCAGGGTGCCTGGATCCGGACCATGAAAACCCTGCGACTATGTGTGGTACAGGTCGAAAAATCCATGGGCAGGGAAGAGGCGTTCGGAGGTTTCTACCTGACCTCAGGCCTTTACAACTACCTGATCTCTGAAGCAATGCGAAGGTATCCCTTTCTGAAACTCTATGCGCTGTTTTATCCGGAGGGAGACCGCGAACGGGGCATTTCCCAGCTTGAAAAAGCATTTGCCAGTGATGAGGCCCTGTGGAAAACGGAAGCCGGCTATTTTTTGATGCGGATACATCTGGAGAAGGGACAGGATGCCCGGCTTGCGGAAAAATATGCCAGCTGGCTGACCACTGCCTATCCATCCAACCTGATATTCCAGTACTATCACCTGCAGGCGATGGTCGCCCTTGGGGATGAAAGGGGGGTAAGGGAAAAAATAGCGGAAATCCGCCGGGAGGCATTTGGGAACCGCAGCATCAGCCCCGAACAAAGGACATATTTCCTGGATCTGGTCCGGGATTACTGAATTATTCCCCGGCAGCCAGGGCAATAATCGTCAGCAGGATTACCACATAAAGAATTTCGGATTGTCTATGTACTGGTTGATGTCGTCGTTTATCAAGCCAATCAGCAGTACAACCCAGTCAACAAAGGCCACGACGCCACATCCCCCCAGCGTGAGGATATAGGCCACAATGGTTCCAGTGGAAGTACCCAGGTAGGCCCTGTGAATCCCGAGGTATCCGACAAACCAGGCCAGAACAAAAGCGACGGCCGGATTTTTATCGCTCTGGTAGAATGAATGGGTGGCGGTGGAGGTGCCTGCAAACGGAGCAAGCGTGTTCATGGCCAGGTAATCTGCCTGTTCAGCCTGTTCAAACATCTGGTCAACCGCTGCATGGTCCAGATAATAGGCGGCGGACTCTGCATTGGCCGCGGCAAGGCCGAACAATCCAAATAAAACAATCAATAGGTAGATTTTCTTCATTTCGATAGATGTGAATTGATTAAAATTTCGATCAAATTTAAGTTTTTTTTTATTTCAGCGTCAGGAGGATTGCTTTTCCTCCTCAAAAATTTCAATCAATTCCAGCAGTAAGCCCTGGTACTTCCCGGTTCGGATCTCCCAGGCCGTGTTCCCTGCATGCTGGGAGCCGCCCAGGTAATATCTTGTCAACCAGGGCACCACGCTCAGGAAACCCTCGAGCAGTGAATAATGGAATGCCGTATACCCGGCAAGCGCCCCAAGCGCGCCGACCAGGATAAAAGAATTCAATGCGCCCCTTCTGTCCCCGGCATAGGCCTGTCCAAGGCCCGGGAAAAACATGCTTAACCGCCTGGCGCGCTCCGGATCCGGGTGTTCCAGGCCTGCCTGGTCAAACAGCCGTGAGATCCCGTCCAGGGCCAGAGAATCTGCTGTGGCTTCCATAAAGTATTGCCTGGCTGCTTCCCCTTCCTGCCTGTGCATATGGATCACCCCCATGTAAAAACTCGTTTTTTTTCTGAAATACGGGTTTTCCTGTTCGGGTACCGACAGCAATTGCTGCAGGGCGGGACCGGGATCGTCATCCAGCAGGTGTGCCAGCACCCGCATATAGGTATATTCCGCTCTCAGACTGTCGGATGGGGTGGTATTGGCCGCAAGGCCGTAAAAGAACACGGCATCCCTATAGTTTCCCGCCATGATCTGGCATTCGGCCAGCCTGGGGAAGGTGGCCGCCTGTATGGAGTCACTCCCGAAGAAGATCACCCTGCGGTAATGCCCGGCAGCCGCCTCAAACATCCCGCGCTCCCGGTAATTTCCGGCAAGCTCAAGCGTCTGGACGATGTCCTGCCCGACTCCGGCCGGCAGCAGGAACAGGCATTTAACGACTATGGTGAAAAACAGCTTCGACACGCTGGCGGATTCCGTTTTTTTGAAGTTGATTGTATTTGTTGACCTCTTTGACACTTCCGTAAATATTGCCCAGGTAAAAGGCTGTCCCGATCACGGCGTAAGACCAGGCATAAACGCTCCCGGTTCCGCGCCTGTCAAAACCCCGGTAAGCTTGCCAGGCAGACATCCCTACCATGACCAGGGAAATGATACCGTCTTCCCAGTTCCCTGCATAAAATTTCCCGCTGCCAGGCAGCAGGGCAGAGAAAACGCCCCCCATCAGGGGGCTTCGCAGGGGCAGGCTCACCGCATCCCCGGAGATGGTCTGCAGGCTTTGCAGGCCGGGAAATATCAGGCCTTCAAGATCCTGCAGGAGCGTATTCGCCCCTTGGAAGTCTTCCTGGTAAAGGAGCGCCGAGGCCAGGTAAAACACTTTTTCGTCGGCCGTCAAAACGGAATTTTCCTGTATGCTGGTCTCCAGGCCCTTGAAATCCCGGTTAAGGATACTCAGGAAAAAATACTCGTTGGCCACCGGCGCGGAAACCAGTGCCGGCTGGTCCCAGATCGATTGCATCCGCTGCCGGGCCAGGTCGGGCCTGCCGGAAAGCCGGTAGCTCTGTACCAACCTGATCTTTTTTTCCTCTGCGGGACGGGACAAAAACAGCAACCTTTCATATTCCCCCACTGCTTCGCGGTAATTTCCTGAATTGAACAGAAAATCTGCATACCTGGCGGTATTCAGGCTGTCGAACAGGTCCTGTCCGCTTACAGGGGGAGACTGGAGCAGGAGAAGCAGGGCGAGCGGCAAGCACAGCCTAGGGAGCTTCATGGCGAATGTTTTTGACGGGGTCTGACAGCCTCCGGCTCACCTGGTCAACCGGGTAGTCCCCGGGCCTGAGTCCGTTGCACCTGGTCAGCCGGTCGAACGTGTTCACCAGTCCGATCAGCATCCCCTGCCGGCGAACGGCCTCCACGGCATACTCCGAGCATGAGGGGGTGAACACACATGACATATGGTCCTGCGAGGAAATAAAGGTCTTGTAGACGTAAAAGGCCATGTCTACCGCACCCGTTACCTCAAACTTTTGCTGATGCCCCTGGCAGCAGGCTTCCTGGCTTTCGGCCGTCCGGGTGGCCAGCAGGCGCAGCTCAGGGAGTGTCTGACCGGAAACCTGGCTACCGACGGCCAGGGCCACGATAATTATAAAAATCCTCATTGCCTTCGTAATTGATCCGGATATTGGAAAAGGAGTAAACCTGGTATTCTTCCGCTTCCTCCCTGTAAAAAACCTGGATGATCTCTTTGGGCACCTGCAGTCCCCGTATGGTTTGGTAGTCCCTGAACAACTGCCTGCCGATCACTTTTCCCGCGGCGTTCTCGAATACCACTCCGTGCAGTGCACCGTCTATTGTGGAGGTGTGTATTTTACCAAGCGCCTGGTTTCCCGGGCGGGGGACCCAGGTGGTGATTACCATTTCTTCGTCCCGCCGCACCGCATCCATGGTATACGTGGTGCCCTGCAGCCCGAAGTTGTTTAGATCTCCTTCCAGGATCAGGTGAAAAATAGTGGCTTGTGTATATTGTTCCATCCCCCTGGTTTGATTGGTTTCTCCATCCTTGTAAACGCTTACCAGGGTGTCCTCGATGACCCATACTTCCTTTTCAGGGAACCGGATGTCAAACACGACCTTGCCGGCCACCTTGTCGTAATAGGCCCGTCCCAGCACGAGCATGCCGTCTTCGCCGGCCACTTTGTTTTTGATGGAGATGTCGCACTCAATACGGTAATAATGCTGGGCATGCAAGCTGGAAAACCCTGCCAGCATGAAAGCAATCAAAACAATACAGGTGGATAACTTCATTTCCAGGGTCCCGCTTAGTCATAAAATACCCCTTGCCTGCCGGAAACCTGGCAGGCAAGGGCCGGGAGGCGGATTCCCGTTAAAAAACAATCTGTGTGTCCTTGTTAATATACCGTGGCTGTACTCCAGAGTGCCCACCATCCTACGTATACGACTGTATAAAGCAGGCCGCCAGCCACGCAGCCCCAAAGGGCTTTCCTGGTCTCATCACTGTCATCCGCGACAAAGTAAACGATGGCGAGGCCGGGCAGGCCAAGGCAGAACCCCCAGAGGAAGCTGGATATTCCCAGTGGCGGCTCGTTCAGACCCATCAGAAGTCCAAGGTTGGCGGAGCCGGTTCTCACATGACTCAGTAAAAAGTGGTTTTCCTCCGTCATGGATGCCAGGGTGGCATCGGATGTCAGAAGGTAATCCTCAAGTTGGTTGAGCCCTTCCAGCTCGGTTTGAATCCTTGCCTCGTCAAGATGGAACATGCTTCTGTCGGCAGCCTGGGTCTGGGCAGCGGCAAAAACGATCAGAATCAGAAGAATGTGGGTTTTTCTCATAAGCCTATCGATTTAAGGGGTTTTTTAATAACACAGGTGACCAAAACAATCAATACTGTAAATATATTAACATTTTTTAACCGAAACATGCCCCCGGGCTTTTTTTTAACAATTTGAAAGGTTTATTTTTGTTCGCAACCAGTTAAATGCTATCATTCGAGTATAGTTTATCATCCATTCGAGAATAATTTATCATCCAAAATCCAGATTACCATGCAAAAACTTGTATTGTTCTTTATGGCCCTGGGCATGGCATTGTCAGCCATGGGCGAAACCAACGGCGAGGCGCGTCTGATAAGGTTTCCGGCCATGCACGGGGACCAGGTCGTGTTCTCTTATGCCGGGGACCTTTATACCGTTGATTTGGGCGGCGGACTGGCGCGGAGGCTGACCAGTCATCCGGGTTACGAGATGTTCGCCCGTTTCAGTCCGGATGGCAGCAAGATTGCCTTTACGGCCCAGTATGACGGCAACACAGAGGTATATGTCATGCCGGCCGAAGGCGGCATACCCATCCGACTAACCTATACGGCCACCCTTTCCCGGGATGACTTATCAGACCGCATGGGCCCCAACAACATCGTGATGGGCTGGCGCGACGATGAAACGATTATTTTCCGCTCCCGCAAACGTACCTTCAATTCCTTCAAGGGGGGACTGTACCTGGTGAATGTGAACGGGGGACTGCCCCGGCAGATTCCCGTGCCTGAGGGCGGATGGATCAGTTACTCTCCTGATGGACAGCGATTTGTGTACAACCGGGTCTTTCGTGAGTTCCGTACCTGGAAATACTATCAGGGGGGGATGGCGGACGACCTCTGGCTGCACGATCTGTCAGATCGCAGCACCCGCAACCTGACGCAAAATAAAAGCCAGGACATCTTCCCGATGTGGGTGGGTGATTTGGTGTATTTTCTGTCGGACAGGGACGGGCGGATGAACCTGTTTGCCTATGAAATGGGCTCGGGAGCCACCCGCAAGCTGACCCACTTTGAGGACTTTGACATCAAGTTTCCTTCCCTGGGTACCGGGACCATCGTCTTTGAGAACGGGGGCTTTTTGTATGCGTTTGACCTGGAAAGTCAGAGTGCCAGTCGCATCCAGGTGCGCATTGCCGAGGACTTCGCCTCCGGGCGTGATCAGCTGAAAGATGCAAGCGACATGATCCGGGGGGCTTCCCTCGCATCCGACGGAAGCCGGATTGCCTTCAGCGCCAGGGGAGATGTCTGGAGCGTGCCGGTAAAAAGCGGAATTACCCGAAACCTTACGGCTACTTCAGGGGTGCATGAACGAAATGCCACCTGGTCACCCAACGGCAAATTCATTGCCTATGTCTCGGATGCCAGCGGGGAGGATGAGATCTATATCGTCCCCCAGGACGGCAGCGGGGAGGCGGTGCAGATTACTTCCGGCGCCGATACCTATAAATACGGCCTGAACTGGTCTCCCGACTCAAAAAGAATTATGTGGTCAGATAAAATGCTTCGGCTCCAATATGTGGATGTAGACAACCGACGGGTCACGATTGTGGACCAGGCCGAGTCCGGTGAAATCGGACAATATGACTGGTCGCCCGACAGTCGCTGGATTACCTACACCAGGCCGGAAACAGAACATTATTCGAGAATCTTTGTCCATGACACACAAAGCGGGGATGCTTTTCCCGTGACCGACGGGTGGTACGCCTCTTCGGGAGGGACATTCTGTGATAAGGGAAAATACCTCTTCTTTGTATCCAATCGTGATTTTAACCCGATTTACAGCCGCACGGAATGGAATCATGCCTATACCGACATGGGCCGCATTTATTTTGTCACGCTGCGGGAGGACGTGTCCTCCTTCCTTGAACACCAGAATGACGAGGTGTCGACCGGTGACGATGCCGAGGAGGCCGGAAACTCCGCGCGGGGTGGATCACAAGGCGGATCCGGGCGGGACCAGAACGACGGTTCATTGAACATACGGATTGACCGCGAGAACATCAAGAACCGCATTGCCGTGCTGCCGGTTTCCGTTTCAAACTACTTCAACATACAGGTGGCCGGTGACCAGGTATTTTACCTGCGCCGGGGCTTTGGGGATACCTCCACGGCGCTGATGGTTTACCATATGAAAGACCGCAAGGAAACCCGGCTGGCCGATGTGAACGGCTACCAGTTAAGTCCCGACAGGAAGAAAATGATGCTTGTGGCCGGCAGAAACCGGTATTCAGTGATTGACCTGCCGCGTGCCCCATTCTCGGTCAGTGACCCGGTCGACCTTTCCAATATGAAGGTGCGGGTGAATTTCCGGGAGGAGTGGCAGCAGATCTACCATGAGACCTGGCGGCAGATGCGTGATTTCTTTTATGCCCCCAATATGCATGGGGTGGACTGGGAAGCCATGCGTGAAAAATACCTGCCCCTGGTCGACCATGTGAACCACCGCCTGGACCTGACCTATGTGCTGGGTGAACTGGTAGGCGAACTGAACGTGGGACATGCTTATGTTGGCGGCGGGGATGTGCCTTCGGTAGACCGGGTGGACATGGGACTGCTGGGTGCGGAGCTCAGCCACCACCAGTCCGGGTATTACCAAATTGACCGTATCCTGCAGGGAGAGAACTGGGTAAGCTCCAGGCGTTCCCCGCTGACCGAGCTGGGAGTGGATGCAAACGAGGGAGATTACATCATTGCCGTAAATGGCCGCCCCACCAATGAAATGGGCAATATTTACGAATCGCTTCTGGGGACAGCAGGACAGCAGGTGGAGCTGACCCTGAACAGCCGGCCCCAGAACCAGGGAAGCCGCAAGGTCATTGTCGTGCCCATCGCCGATGAAGCCGACCTGTATTATTACAACTGGGTGCAGGACAACATCCGCAAGGTGAATGAAGCGACAGACGGACGGGTGGGTTATTTACATGTGCCGGACATGGGGCCTGGCGGACTCAATGAGTTTGTGAAGCATTTCTATCCGCAGCTGCGCAAGGAAGCCCTGATCATCGATGTGCGCGGAAACGGGGGTGGAAATGTCTCCCCGATGCTGATCGAACGGCTTTCCAGGGAGCTGACCGGCCTGTCCATGGCCAGGAATACCGTCCCTGGCACACGTCCTGCACAGATCCACCTGGGTCCCAAGATCTGCCTGATCGATAAGTATTCCGCATCCGACGGGGATCTTTTCCCCTTCCAGTTCCAGATGCTGGAACTCGGGCCCCTGATCGGCACGACCTCCTGGGGGGGCGTGGTCGGCATACGGGGATCCCTGCCCTTTATTGACGGGGGGACCCTCTCCAAGCCCGAATTTGCACCCTATGACATAGAAGGTCAGAACTGGATCATTGAAGGCATAGGTGTGGAACCGGATATTTACCTGGAGAACGATCCGGCGCGGGAGTTCGAGGGGATTGACGATCAGCTGAACCGCGCCATTGAAGAGGCTCTTGAGCGGATGAAGGAGTATGACCAGCGGATTCACCCGGTGCCTCCCTATCCCGACCGCGCAAGGCAACCCTAAAGGGCA
The DNA here is from genome assembly GCA_007130545.1 of Bacteroidales bacterium. GTDB lineage: Bacteria > Bacteroidota > Bacteroidia > Bacteroidales > UBA7960 > SLSG01. Next base: position 14,578 of record SLSG01000213.1, read on the forward strand.
ATCCTGAAGGGCAATCCTGAAGGGCAGCCGCATCATATCCCGGGGGAGAAGGCCCCCGGGATGTGGTGCAGGCGGGCATCCTCTTTGTCGATCAACACGGAAATGATATCGAACCTCACCTCCAGGTCAAGGCGGTGCTTGAGCAGGTAGTGGTTGGCGCACCTGATCAGGTGTTTTTGCTTTTTTTTGTTTACAAAGCTTTCCGGCTCGCCAAACCTTGTGGTGGTCCTGGTCTTCACTTCCACAATGACCAGGAGTTCATCGAGCCTGGCGATGATGTCCACTTCCCTGTGGTTGGAATGCCAATTGGTTTCCAATATCTCATAGCCCTCCAGGCGAAGGTGCTGCAATGCCAGCTTCTCGCCCTTCTTTCCTGTCTGGTGCAATTCAGCCATTCACCGGGTCAGTCCCCATGCAATTCAAATTCATAATACTCCATGATGGGGTTGGCAAGGAGTTTCTTACAGGCGGTCTCCACCATTTCCCGGGCAGCTTCCCGGTTTTCGGCTTCAACCTCTAAGCTGATGTGTTTTCCCATCCGGACATTGGTAATTTCGGGAAGTCCCAGGTTTTGCATGCTGGCCGAGATGGCCTTACCCTGTGGGTCCAATAGTGCCTTGAGGGGCATCACATTTATTTCTGCACGTAGCTTCATTGGGTGGAAGTATGGGTGTGAAAGTGAAAAATCAGCGACAAAATTAGGTAAAAAACCATGATCAGGGGAGGGGCCTGCAGCCAAAATAGCATGGCCAGCAGCAGGGAGCCCCCCAGGAACAGGAAGCGGGCCAAGTTCTCCCCGGGCCTGAACCCCTTGAATTTCATGGAGAACATGCGTATGGGCGAGACCAGCAACCAGGAGAACAACAGGGTAAGCAGCAGCATGGCCCAGACATCGCCGGTCAGCCGTTCGATCAACCCGGTTATGGCCCCGCTTTCGGGCCCGAAGGCCAGGACCAGGGGCAGGGACACAAAAAACAACGCATTGGCAGGGGTGGGCAGTCCGATGAAATCATCCCGCTGCCTTGTGTCGAGGTTGAACATTCCCAGTCGAAGGGCCGAGAACACCGCCAGCAGGAAGGCCAGTAGGGGCAGATGCCGGAGAAACCCGCCAGTGGCCCCGCCAGCCCCGATGGCCCCGTCGGCCCCGATAGCCCCGATGGCCCCGTCAGCCCCGATGGCCCCGATGGCCCCGTCAGCCCCGATGGCCCCGATGGCCCCGTCAGCCCCGATGGCAGTCAGCATATAGTGGTATACAATGGCTGCCGGGGCCAGTCCGAAACTTACCAGGTCGGCCAGCGAGTCCAGTTGTTGTCCGAGCGGGGAGCCCGCCCTGAAGACACGGGCGGCGAAGCCGTCCAGAAAATCCAGCAGGGAGCAGGCCAGGATGAGCATGGCCGATTCGGCCAGTCTTCCCTGCAGCGCAGCCACTACGGCAAGGCAACCCAAAAACAGGTTCAACAGGGTAATGGTGTTTGGAATGTGTTTTTTGCTGAACATACCGGGTCCGTATTGGTTTAATGGATAACAATCAAGAAGCCATGACAAAAGAGATGTTTGAAAACGCCCCGCTTGACCGCAAGGTTTACAAGGTGTTTGAGAGCGGACGAGAGTTGGCCTCCAGGCAGTTCCTTCATTGTCACATCAAACTTTTTGCCCTGGGCGACTTTTACGTCGAGGTATTCTACGTGCCGGCCACCAACAAGATCCATAAGGTTGACACCCTCAGCCTGGACGAGGTTCTGCAAATTTACCAAAACCAACTGGATATTTCGGGCCTCTTAAAATAAAGTCCGTCAGCCTTTGCCCGCTGCGCCCGGGGTTTTCCGGTAAAAAGATGCAAATTTCTTTTTCTTTTTTGAATTCTGAAAAACTCTTTTTATCTTTGCATCCCCGTTTGGGAAAGTAGGATACCATCCGTTAAACAAAATAAAGAAAGAGGAAAGCATGATCATTGTTCCCATTAAAGAAGGTGAAAACATTGACCGGGTTTTAAAGAAACTGAAAAGAAAGTTCGAAAAAACCGGTGTTTTGCGTGAATTGCGTGAGCGTCAGAAGTTTACCAAGCCTTCTGTGAAGAAGCGCGAAGAGAAACTGAAAGCCATTTACATTCAGAAGCTGCAAAACGAGGAAGACGCCTGATAAGGAATTATTTGCCAAGCTTTTTTTCGGAAGAAATTTTTGCAGATGCCGGTTTTTTGGCATAACTTTAAGCAAAGATTTCTTCTTTTTTTGACCTCATGGGAAGCCGTTCTGACCAATTTCTTTCATACCTGCAACAAGAGAAGCGTTACTCCCCTCACACGCTGACGGCCTATGAGAATGACCTCAAACAATTCTCAGACTATATTTCTGATCAATACGGACTGGACAATCTGCTGGAGGTGGATGCCGCTCTGCTTCGCTCGTGGTTTGCTTTGTTAATGTCGGATGGGTACTCACGGGGAAGTATCAACCGGAAGATGTCCTCCCTTAAATCCTTTTACAAATACCATTTGAAAAACGGGGACATTGTCATGAACCCGATGGACAGGCTGCGGTCAGTCAAAAAGGAACGCAAGCTGCCAGTGTTCGTGCATGAGGATAAGCTGTCGGAACTGTTTGACAAACAAGACTTCAAGCAGGATTTTCCGGGCCTGCGGGACCTGCTGATGTTGGAACTGTTGTATACCACCGGAATCAGGCTGTCAGAATTGTTGAACCTGCGGCATGCGGACGTAGACACCGGTGGGAATACAATCCGGGTAACGGGCAAGCGTGACAAGCAACGGATGATCCCGTTGCTGGAGCATGTGAAACAGACCTATCTGCGTTATTGCATGGAAAAGGAGAAACATTTCGGGGCAGAGGTTTCCGGGGAGGTATTGGTGACCGGTAAGGGGAAAAAACCATATCCCGGATTTGTATATAGACGGGTGATTTTTTACCTTCGCAAAGTGACCACCCGGTCAAAAAAAAGTCCCCATGTACTTCGGCACTCATTTGCCACCCATATGCTCGATCACGGGGCCGACCTGAATGCCATCAAGGAAATCCTGGGTCATGCCAGCCTTGCGGCAACCCAGGTTTATACCCATAACACCATCGAGAAGATTAAATCCATTTATAAACAAGCCCACCCAAAGGCATAATACTGGAGGATCAATTATGAAAGTATCGATCAGTTCATTGCATTTTAAAAGCGATGTCAAACTGGAAGAGTTCGTCAGGGAGAAAGTTTCCAAGCTGCCAAATTTATTTGACGGGGTATTAGGCTGTGATGTTACCCTGCGTCTGGATGCCGCGACAAATAATGAAAATAAAATTGCCGAGATACGTGTATTGATTCCGGGGAATGACCTGTTCGCCAAAAAACAGGCGAAAACTTTTGAAGAAGCCGTCGATAAATCGGTGGATGCCTTGAGGCGCCAGGTAAAAAAACGCAAGGAAAAACTTAAAGGAATCTAAAGGATCATCCACGCTGCCAGGGAAAAAAAATAATTTAATTTTTGGTAGTATTTAAATCTTTTGTACATTTGCAGACCTTTTTAAGGGGTAAATTTTTATGCAAATGATCGCCGATGTAGCTCAGTTGGTCAGAGCAGCTGATTTGTAATCAGCCGGTCGGGGGTTCGAATCCCTTCATCGGCTCAAAGATTTTGGGGGGGTTCCAGAGCGGTCAAATGGGGCAGACTGTAAATCTGTTGGCTAAGCCTTCGGAGGTTCGAATCCTTCCCCCCCCACTGGGTAAAAAGCGGAAATAGCTCATCTGGTAGAGCGAC
>SLSG01000284.1 GCA_007130545.1 Bacteroidales bacterium
CGGACCAGGCTGGGGTTTGCATTGGTTGGCGGACTCCTGTTCGGACTGGGTGCCCAGTTCGGCAGGGGATGTACCAGCGGGGCTGCCCTGAGCGGCATGGCAGTGCTTTCCACCGGAGGCATCCTGACCATGATGGCCATATTCGGCTCCGGCTATGCCATCGCCTATTTTTTCAGAAAATTGTGGATTTAAACGCTTAACAGAAAGTAACAATGGCTCCATTTATTCCCCAAGGACTCATCAACCCCGAGCTGAGCCTGTTCTTCGCGCTGATACTGGGTCTGGGCTTCGGCTACATCCTGGAACAAGCCGGGTTTTCCTCCTCCAGGAAGCTGGCGGGACTGTTCTACGGCTATGACTTCGTGGTGCTCCGGGTGTTTTTCACCGCCGGGGTGACCGCCATGACCGGACTGGTTTTCTTTAGCTACCTGGGCTGGGTGGACATGAACCTGGTATACGTCAACCCCACTTTTCTGTGGTCGGCGATTGTTGGCGGAGGGATTATGGGGGGCGGGTTCATCATGGGTGGCTTTTGTCCGGGTACCAGCCTGGTGGGTGCCGTGATCGGAAAGCTGGACGCGATGGTGTTCATCGTGGGCATGTTTTTGGGCATTTTTATATTCGGACATTTTTACAATGCCTTTGAGCCATTATATACCGGGAGTTTCCTTGGAAATCCGTTCATTTATGAAACCCTGGGCATGTCCAAAGGCTGGTTTGCCCTGCTGCTGGCCCTGATGGCACTTTTTGCCTTTGCCGTTACCCAGCTGATCGAAGACAAGGTGAACAAGACACAGCCGTCTGACATGACCAAACGGCCCTCCTATGTGGTCCCGGCCTTTTTGCTTGCCGTTTCCCTGCTGCTGTTTTTGTTCCTTCCCGGGGAAAGAAGCAGTTCCTACCGGGAAACGGGTCCCGGCGCCTTGCTGCAGGAGTGGCAGTCAGGCAGTCACCTGGCAGACCCGCAAAAGGTGGCTTACGACATCATCAACGGGAATGACCAGGTGCTATACATCGACCTGCGCGCGCAGGAACAATACCAAAGGTTCAGCCTTCCGGGAGCCGTGCGCATTTCCCCGGAAGAAGTTTTGGGACCCCAGTGGCGTCGTTTTTTCCGGAATGACCCAAGGCAGAAGGTTTTGTATGGGGACGGCACCAGCCTGCCGGCACGGACCTGGACCGCCTTGCGGAGACAGGGGCATCAGAACGTATTTGTGCTGGATGGCGGACTAAACGGAATGTTCGATTTGCTCTTCATGGAGCGGGAAGACCAGCAACCCCACGGGGATAACGGCTACATGAATGCCTTCTCCGAACGCTTCATCCGCGAAGCCAGGCAGTTTTTCCTGGAGGGAGGGGCGGTAAAGGCCGCAGAAAGCAGGCCGGTCCCGGTCCGCACAATGATCGAGATCACCGCTCCGGACATCGCCGGGGGGTGCTAATTAAACAAGACAGAAAATATGAAGATCAACACTTTGAACAACGGCGCTTTGCTCCTTTTTGCCCTGATCATGGCGGGATTGCTTTTCAATGCCGTTTTCTCAAAAAATTACGGGCGCAGCAATTCCGCCGTGCTTGAAGCCGCGATGGAAGAGCATTTCTTTATCTCCTACGGGGAGCTGGAAACCCTGCTTTTCCCGGCCAATAGGGATCAAAACGGGCAGGCTGTCCCGAAGGGAATGGATGGGGCCGTCATCGTAGACCTTCGTGACCCGGAAGCCTTTGCCCGGGGACATGTGCACGGGGCATTGAACATCCCGGCCCGGGAGGTATTGGACCGAAAGCACCGCAAAGCCCTCAGGGGGAACAACCAAAAACTCCTCTATGCCGGGGAGGAGCATGTGGCAGCCACTACAGCCATGTTGCTGCTGGGCAAAGGCGTAGAGCATATCCGCGTAATCCCCGGGGATTTCCGCCAACTGGACGAGCACCTGCTGCATGCCGGGAAACTGGACCCGGCCTACCGTTTTTTGCGCGACGACAAGGCCCGCTTTGACTATCCCAGGTTCATGAAGGTCGCTCCGCAGGGACCGCAGGAACAAAGCAAAACACCCGCCATCCCCGAAATGAAGGTCATTTCGGTGCAGGGCGGGTGCTGAATCAGGTCCTCACAAACTATTCCACCAGTTCGTAGCCATCCACGCGCCCCTTGTCGGTGGCGGGAATGCCTTGCTTCAACCATAGCGGGGCGGGTTCGCCCTTCAGGTAGTAATCAAAGAACTGGTACATCCTTACTGACAGGTCCATGCGGTTTGGCCAGCGCGTCAGGTTGTGGGCCTCGTCGTTGTAGTTGAGCATCCAGACCGGTTTTCCGAGGCGGCGCATACCGACGAACATCTCTATGCCCTGGTACCATGGCACGGCTCCGTCGGCGTCGTTGTGCATCATCAGCAGGGGGGTTTCGATTTTGTCCACGAAAAAGATCGGGGAGTTTTCGATATACCTTATCGGTCTTTCCCACAGGGTCCCCCCAATACGGCTCTGGGTCTGCTCATACTGGAACTGACGGTTTAGTCCGGTTTGCCAGCGGATGCCCCCGTAGGCACTTACCATATTACTCACCGGAGCCCCGGCCATGGCGGCCTTGAACATATTGGTACGGGTAATCAGGTAGGCGATCTGGTATCCGCCCCAACTTTGCCCCTGCAGTCCCATATTTTCCCGGTCCATGAACGGGTAGCGTTCCACCATGGCCTTGGTGCCGCTCACAATGGCGTTGTAGGCACCCTCGCCCGGGAATCCTTCCTTGTAAGTAATGTCCGGGACGAACACCACATAGCCATTGCTGGTACAATAGGAGCGGTTGATGGTCGACCGGCTCGGGGATGGGATGAAGTGCTGGTGCAGTCCCTGGGAAGAGCGCTCATAGAAATAGACCAGCACCGGGTATTTCTGGCCGGGATCAAAATCCTCCGGCAAATACAGCAGGCCATGCAAGGTCTGGTTGTCGAAGTCCTGCCACTCAACCAGCTCCACGCTGCCCCAATAATAATCTGCCTGCTGTGGGTTGGCTTCCGAAATCTTCTGCCCGGCGGCGAAATCCATCGTGCCGGTCCACAGGTCCGGGAACTCGGTATAGGTGCTGCGGCGCCACAGGTAACGTTCCGCATCCCGTGCCTTCTCGAGCTGGGTGTAAAGGAAGTCGCCCATCAGCAGCTGCGACAATGCGCCGCCACGCAAAAGGTAGAACCCGCTTTGCCTGGATTGCTCGTTGAATGCGCTTAGCATCACATTTGCATCAAGTCGTACAAAGTGGTCCTGGTCGTCCAGGTTTTGTATTCTGAGTCGGACATCGTTGTCCCGTCCATATCCACCGGTAAGGTTTTCAACCGGGCGTCTACCGCTGGGATCCACCTTCCAGACATCGAAACGGTCGTAGATCAGCACCGCCGCATCGCCCGGGGTCCATCCGGCCACGCCATGCGGACGGGCAAACATCGGCAGGTCGTTGTCTTCATTGTAAATGGGGTATGGAATCCCGGCCGAAACATTCGTGACGGTCCCCTGCTGCACGGAATACGCCTTCCAGCTTATGTCTGACGTATCATACCAGAAGATGTAGTTGCCGCCCGGTGACATGCTGGCATTGGCTTCGACACGGCTGGCCACCAGGGTTCGCTGTCCACTGGTGAGATCCACCATATAGAGGTCACGGGGATTTCCCCCGGTCCACTGCCGCTCAATCATATAGGGGGTGTTGGCCTGCCCCATTCCGCGCACGGCATTCCAGTCCGGCTCCAACGACACACTCGTCATGTCCTCATCTGCCAGTTGCACCATGTTCGCCTGGCGAATATGGTAGACAGCCTGGAAACTGCGTCGTCTCAACTGGTTCAGCATCACCAGCTGCTGGGATTGCAACATGGGGTCCTCCCAATGCCAGATATCCACTGAATATTTTTCTTCAGCCAGCAGGGTGTCCTCAGGCTCCGGCTGCGGCAGGGGGGCATTCCCGAAGAACAAGCGCTCCCCGTTCTGTGAAAAGCGCGGCGTGCTGAATTCGCTTGGGCCATGTCCGTCCGGCATGCCCGGGCTGGAGCTGCTGATTACCTCATTGAGGCGTTCACGGCGCTGCTGGTAGAGGTAAACACTATAGGCTTTGGCATCGGCAGTATCGGATGAAAAAAGCCATGCCAGCTGTCCGCCCTCCCTGTCCACCGCCAAATTTTTCATATCCCCATAGCGGCTGTCAATGGTTTTTACCGCCAGTCCGGGCAATTCCACGCTGACCACTTCAAAATGGGACAAGGTATCCTTGTTCTCCTTCTCCGTCAGTCCGACTACCAAATTACCCACCGGGGAGATGACAAACTCGGAGACCTTACTGAGCTCGGTGATATCCCTGGTAACGGGATTGTAAACGAACAACACCTTGCCGGGCTTTTCTACCTCCTCTTCCTCATCTTCCTCTTCCGGCTCAGGTTCCTGCCCGGGATCTTCCGGCTCGCCCTCCTCCTCTGCCTCTTCCGGGACTTCCACGCGCGCCTTGTCTATGATGTATGCCATCCAGTCGGATGGATCCTCAGGCATGGAGAAAGACTGGAGTGCAGGCAGTTTTTCCAGGTTTTCAGTACTGAAAACGAAAATGCCAAGGGAATCCGCGGGCATTTGGTCACGCCGCTTTTTCTCCACCTTGGCTTGTCGTTCGACGGACTGCTGGGGCCGGATATGGAAGGCAACATACTTCCCGCCCGGAGATACCGAGGCGCGGGTCCCACGCGGGATCACGTGCTGGCGCCCACTTTCAATATGGCGGATCACCAGTTTCCCGTCCCCTTCCTGGGGGTTCACTTCATAGACCACCCAGTCTCCGCCCGAAGCAAGCTGGGATCTGTTGATCGTATTCCAGGCCGCGTAATCATCGTGCGACAGCCTTTTCCTCTCCTGGGCCTGGCCTGGGATGGCCAGCAGGATACAAACAAGAACAATTAAACCTGAACGTAAGTGCATGTAAAACCAATTTAGGGGTTAAAGGCCCCTAAATTATAAAATTCCTCAAAGAAAAGCGGGAAATATCGCACCGTCAGGCAACAAAAAGAATGGCACACCGGGGTTTCAGAACGTTTCCATGTCCTGATCGTCATCCATGGAACCCTCCTCGTCGTCTTCATAGCCATCCCCGTCGTCCTGGTCCCCTTCCGTATTTTTGAAGATCTCGGGCTCTATGGCAGTGGCCCTGGCCACATCCTTAAGTCCTTCGGCCTTTTGCTTGAACATGAAATGTGCTTCCGCCCGGGCCATGATCGCCAGCAGGTATTTGCCATCCAGTTTGATTGCGGCATTGAAAAACTCAATGGCTTTGCGGGCC
>SLSG01000260.1 GCA_007130545.1 Bacteroidales bacterium
ATGGATCTGCGCACCGAGGGTGTCCCCAAGTAATTCGCGGGGGGTTTTGCCCACAACTTGCTCCAGCGGGATTCCCGTCAGTTTCTGGTGGGTCGGGTTGGTTCGCACAAAACGGAAAACCATGTCCTCGCTGACCTCGACCAGGAACAGGGCCTCCCTGCTGCCATTAAACACCCTTTCATAATCCTGCGACAAACGGGTCAGTTCCGCCTCCTTAACCTTCAGCTCCGTGATATCCGTAACGACGGCGATGGTACCTGCCACCCTTCCTCCCCTGAAATAGGGAACCCCCGTGACCATGACCGGCACCAATTGTCCCGCTTTGGAAACCAGCCGGGTTTCATAGGTGTTGCTTTCCCCTGTCTTGCGCAGGGCCCATGCCGCCTTCAATCGGTGGATATCATCCGGGTGGGTGAATTCACGCGGCTTTCTGCCCAGCAGTTCTTCGGGCAGGAAGCCAAGTATATCGGCATATGCCCGGTTCACATACTGGAAAAAACCGTCTGAGTTGGTAACGGTGAGTCCCTGGCCCATGGCGTTCATGACCTGCCTGGCAAACTCGCGCTCTATCCGCACCTTTTCCTCTGCCAGCATCTGCTCAGCCCGAACCTCTTCCAGGTGCAAGGTGCTTTGCTTAACCTGCCGGTACAGGTCCTCCTTTTCAGATGCGTTCGTGTCTTCCAATGCTTTCAACCGAAACAGGAGCTTCAGTTTTGCGTACAATATTTTGGGGTTCGTCGGATAGGAAAGATGCAAGTCGGCGCCGGCCTCCAAAGATTGAACCTTCAGATCCTTCTCCGTTTTTTTGGGACTCACGGCCAGAACCGGAGTGGTCTTCAGTTGTGGATGTGCCTTTATCTTCCTGCAAAGTTCCAGTCCGTGGATACCGGTGGAGAACAGGTCCAGAATGATGAGTTCGGGCCTTTCCTGTAAGGAGGCAGACAGGATGTCCTCGCCGGGAGGGGGGAGCAGGAGATGGACACCGGGAAAATATTCACGAAAAAAATGGTGGAAAAAAAGTATTTCCTTTTTTTCCGGGATCAGGGCAAGGACTTTTCCGGACGGGTTCATCCTTTGGTTTAAAAAGGTTCGTTATCTTTATGTTTACAGAGCCAAAAATAACCAAATTTTAAGCAATTTAGCTAATTTTACTTACCACATGTAATATTTAGGTATGGGGATCTCATCTGTACTGGCACTGATACGTAAAGAGGCAAGCCTGGAATGGAGGCAAAAGACGGCTTTTGGCGGGGTGATGCTTTACCTGGTCTCGACGGTTTTTGTCTGCTACCTGTCATTCAGCGGGATAATCCCTGACAGGACGTGGAATGCCCTCTTCTGGATCATCATGCTTTTTGCCTCCTTCAATGCCATTCTGAAAGGTTTTATCCAGGAAGGGAGTGGGAGGCTGGTCTGGTATTACACCCTGGTTCCGGCACAGGTGCTTTTAAACGCCAAGATCATATACAATGCCCTGGTGATGGTTGTATTGTCCCTGCTTGGTTGGTTGGTTTTTGTGGTATTTATGGGAGATCCCATTCAGAACCACAGCTTGTTTTTTACTGGCATGCTGCTGGGTATAAGTGGTCTTTCAGCTGTTTTAACAATGGTCTCTGCCATTGCCGGCAAGGCCAGGAACAATTTCACCCTGATGGGGGTTTTGAGTTTCCCCCTGGTTTTGCCGCAGATCCTCGTGCTCATAAGGGTCTCTGGCGCAGCCATTCAGGGGGAGGCCCTGCTTTCTCACTGGCAAGGCCTGCTGGTACTTCTCCTGCTGACAGGGCTGGGGATTGTACTGGCCAACCTTTTATTTCCGTATATTTGGAGGGAATAATGATAGAAAATTTTAAGGCCAGCTGGTGGAAATTTCTGGGCATCCTGATGCTGCTATATGTCGTGGCTGGCGGATTGCTGTTCGAGGTCCCGCAGCTGCCGGTCATCCGGGAAAGCATCCGCAATGTTTACTTTCATGTGGGCATGTGGTTCAGTATGATGTTCATCACCTTTGCCGCCCTCGTCTTCAGTATCCGGTATTTGCGCTATCAGCGCGCGGAGGATGATCTGAGGGCGGTTGCGGCAGTGAAAACCGGACTGGTGTTCGGGACACTCGGACTGCTGACCGGGATGGTTTGGGCAAAATTTACCTGGGGGCAGTTCTGGGTCAATGACCCCAAGCTGAACGGGGCTGTGGTGGGCATGCTGATTTATCTCGCATATATGGTCCTCAGGGGTTCGGTGGAAGAACTGGAGAAAAGAGCGCGGCTGGCAGCAGTATACAATGTATTCGCCTTTGTGCTCTTCTTTGTGTTTATCATGATCCTGCCAAGAATGGCAGAAGCATCCATACATCCCGGCACCGACGGGAACCCCGCCCTGGCTTCGGGTGACCTTGCCCCAATGATGAGAAAGGTGTTTTTCCCGGCCATGGCCGCCTGGTTTATCCTGGCGTGGTGGGTTTTTTCCCTCTACTACCGCCTGGACAGGCTTCGCCATCAAATCGCAGAATTAACTGAAAATTATTAGGCCATGTTTGAAGCAGGTGAAAAGATATTTGTGGCAGTGGCTGTCATTTCCCTTATTATACTGGGTCTGGCGGCATTTTTGTTTTACCTGGAGCATCGCATTGGCCGGTCTGAAAAAAAACTAAGGGAACTGGAAGAGCGCCTGGAGTCCGGGCCACCCGGTGAATCCGGGATCGAACCGGGAGCACGGGGATCGAACCGGGAGCACTGAAATCGTAACTACTGTAAAGCCATGAAAAGATCCCGCATCATTGCCTTGTTGTTCATCGTGGTAGCCATCGGTGCCATTGTCAGTACGGTCTACAATGCCGGCACCTATTCCAGTTTTTCTGAAGCCCGCATGCATCCGGGGCGGGAGGTGCATATCATCGGGGAGCTGGTCCGGGAAAAACCCATGGAGGAAGTCCTGTTGGAGAACACGCTGGTACTGCGGTTCCACATGCGTGACAGCCACGGTGAAGAGTCGGAAGTGATCTATTTTGGAGCCAAGCCGCAGGATTTTGAGAAATCCGACCAGGTGGTACTCATCGGCAGTTACAGGGAAGAACAATTCATTGCCTCCAGTCTCCTGTTGAAGTGTCCATCAAAATACAATCCTGAAGACCTTCAGCCTGAGGAATTCGAAACCCAGACGTACTCTTACTTAACCCGCTCTGAGTAGGACCTTGACCGGGTATCCACCCGAATGCGTTCCCCGGTATCTATGAACAGAGGTACGTTCACAACGGCACCGGTTTCCAGCGTGGCCGGCTTCAGTGTGTTGGTCGCGGTATCCCCCCTTACGCCTGGTTCCGAATAAGTCACTTCCAGATCAACAAAAGGCGGGAGCTCACAGCTTAACGGGGTCTCGGTGTCTGCATGGTAAACGATTTCCACCTCCTGGCCTTCCTTCAGCAGGTCCGGGGCATTGATCAGCTCTTCCATGATCATCACCTGTTCAAAGGTTTCAGAGTGCATGAAATGATAGCCAGATTCGTCCTTGTACAGGTATTGATAAGGGCGTCTTTCCACCCTGGCAATATTGATCTTGACCCCGGCATTGAAAGTGTTTTGCAAAACCTTGCCGGTTTTCAGGTTCTTGAGTTTGGTGCGCACGAACGCGCCGCCCTTGCCAGGTTTTACATGCTGAAATTCAACGATCACATAAAGGTCGTTATTGAATTCGAGGCATAATCCATTGCGGAAGTCTGCTGTTGTTGCCATTCAATGATTTTTTTTTGAGGCTACAAAAATAATAAAAAATCAATAGCCCGGTCCGACCAAACGTTTCTGGCAAGCGCGCCCGGGACTCAGCCGGTCCTTCGCGATTCCATCGTCCGCCCCGGGGGTTCCAGGCGGATGAAATGCCCACAGCCCGGGTACTCCTCTTCCTTGTGGTTGGATGCAATGACAATGGTCCGGTCTGTGCCGTACCTTTGCAGCAAATCCTTGTACCAGGCGACCCCTTCGCTGTCGAGGTGGCTGCATGGTTCATCCAGCAGCAACAGTGGTGCGTTTCCCATGATGGCCAACAGCAGTTTTACCCGCTGCTGCATCCCAGATGAGTATTGTCGGATGGGCTTGTGCGCATGGTCTTTAAGCAGGGAGATCTCCAGCAGGTCCTGCTCCTGCAGACCGGGCAAAAAGGCCCTGAATTTTTTCTGGAACCGGATGATCTCGGGCAGTGTAAATTCTTCTATGATCTCCATGGAGGGCGCAGCCAGTCCGATGTGCCGGAAAACCTCGTCCAGGTGCATGACCTGCTCCCTGTGCCGCCACCTGACAAACCCTTCGCTGGCAGAGAGGTATCCGGCAAGCATCAGCAACAAGCTCGACTTTCCCGAGCCGTTTTTGCCGGTAATGGCCGTCCGGGTCCCCGCAGAAATCTCCAGGCTGAGGCCGCGGAATATCCACCTCTGGTTGAACTTCTTGCCGGCATTTTGAAGCTGGATCTCCATGCTGATCACTGACTAGCTTTTCTTTTGGAAGTAACCCTTCATCACGCCACGACTGGAGGAGGTGATGAAGTCGAGGATCTCATCCCTTTCCGGGCTGGCCGGATGCGCTGTCCTGACATGGGCCACTGCCTGGGAAATGTTCAGGTTCTTCGAATAGATGGTGCGGTAGATATCGTGGATCTCGTTGATCTTTTCATTGGTAAAGCCCCTCCTGCTCAGTCCGACAGAGTTGATGCCAGCAAAGGAAAGCGGATCCCTTGCGGCTTTTGTGTAAGGCGGAACGTCCTTCCGGACGAGTGATCCCCCGGAGATCATGACGTGGGCGCCGATGTGAACGAACTGGTGCACAGCCGAGAGTCCGCCTACGATGGCATAATCGCCAATGGTGATGTGTCCGCCCAGGTTGACAGCATTGGCCAGGATGCAATGATTGCCGACCACACAATCATGGGCCACGTGCACATAGGCCATCAACAGGCAGTGGCTTCCGACCACGGTCTTCATGCTTGCACTGGTGCCCCGGTTTACGGTCACAAACTCCCTGATCGTGGTGGAATCTCCGATCTCCACGGTGGTTTCCTCCCCGCCGAACTTCAGGTCCTGCGGGATCGCACCAATCACCGCCCCAGGGAAGATTCGGCAGTCCCTGCCAATGCGGGTCCCCTCCATGATGGTTGCGTTGGATCCGATCCAGCTTCCTTCGCCGATCTCCACGTTCTTATGGATGGTCACAAAAGGTTCGATCACGACATTGTCTGCAATCTTTGCTTCGGGATGTACGTATGCCAGTGCCTGGTTCATTGTTTTTTGCCGATCTGTGCCATCAGTTCCGCTTCCATGACCAG
>SLSG01000161.1 GCA_007130545.1 Bacteroidales bacterium
GGCAGTGGCCCTGGTTAACCGCAGAATAAGCGGAAAGGAAGTCATAGTATCGTTTCCCTTCCACATCCCAAACAAAAACCCCTTCTCCTTTTGACAAAACAACGGGCAGGGGGTGGTAGTTGTGCGCACCGTGCTTGTCCTCCAGTTCAATGGCCTTTTGCGAAGTGATCTTTCCTGTCGTACTCATAAAAAATTCTCCTTATTTAAAGTGTTGTATATAAAGAATATAAAGAAATGTCCAGTAGATTAGCGGCAAAGGTATACAAAAGGGATTGAATAAAAAAACCGGCAGTTGTCCCGAAGGACCCCTGCCGGTGTCATCACTCATCACCCTTAATCGTTATTTATTTTCGACGTTTTTCAGGGTTCTTTCACCCTGGATATTTTAATTTGCCAGACTGGCGTATCTGCGCTCCACTTCCTGCCAGTTGATGACATTCCAAAAGTTGCCCACATAGTCGGGGCGGCGGTTCTGGTATTGCAGGTAGTAGGCGTGTTCCCAAACGTCCACACCAAGAATAGGCATGCCTTTCTGGTCTGCCACGTCCATCAGCGGGTTGTCCTGGTTCGGGGTGCTGGTAACCTGGAGGTTGCCGCCATCGTCTACGATAAGCCATGCCCATCCGCTGCCAAAACGGGTGATTGCTGCCTGGTTGAACATTTCCTGGAATTCTTCAAAGGAACCAAAGCGGTTCTCAATCGCAGAAAGCAATTTGCCTGAGGGCTTGCCCCCTCCGTCTGGTCCCATGATTTCCCAGAAGAGGGTATGGTTCCAGTGACCGCCGCCGTTGTTGCGGACAGCCATGGAGTGCTGGCTCATGTTTTTAAAGATTTCCTCCAGGCTCATGTTTTCAAGCTCTGTGCCGGCTATTGCGTTGTTCAGGTTGTTCACATAGGCCTGATGGTGCTTGCCATGGTGAATTTCCATCGTGGCTTTGTCAATGGTAGGTTCCAATGCGTCATGGGCGTATGGCAATGGTGCCAATTCAAATTTTCCGTTCTGTGCTTTCATTTCCTTTATTACGTTTTGTTGATTATTGCCTGAATTTCCCTGGGATGCTTGCTGGCAGGCAAAAAATCCTGTCAGGGCAATTCCAGCTACAATTCCTATGGTTTTTAATCTGTACATGCTTGTGCTTTTTGGGTTTATGAGCTTTGATTTTATTTAGACTACATACACATAACATCCATTGGTCGGATTTGTTCACATGCTCAGCAAGGTCGGTGGTTGTAGTGTCAGTCTGCTTTCAGATAAGGTGCTATCCGACGATAAACATCTTCATTGACGAGGTAAGACCTGAGTACCTGCTCGCGGCTTTGGAGGGGTCCGTGCTGGTCGCGTATGCCGATCAGTGAGCTGGCAAGGTTGCGGTCGATGTACGGATGTCGCAATAAGTCCTCAAAGGGGACCTCGTTCAGGTTCATTCTCCGGATAAGCGTGGTGTCAATCATTACCCGGGTTTTCAACTGCTTCCACCGGGTGGAATCCATTCCGTACACCTCCAGCAGCTGGTCCGGGTGGCAGTAGCCTCCCAGCAGTTCACGGTAGCTGAGTATCCGCCTGCTGAAGGTGGGCCCGATTCCCCTGATCTCCATCAGTGCGGTGGTGTCGGCCCTGTTCAGGTCAACGGGAGGGCGGGTCTCCGGCCGCTCCGCCCCGCTTGTTTCATCCTGTGCCAAAGGGTGGCCCTCCGCCCGGAGATCCTTCTTTCTGGCCGGCAGCTGGATATAGGGTTCCAGCTGCCGGAACCATTCTTCTTCCATCAGATAGATTCGATGCAGATCCTCCCTGTAGCGAAATGACCCGCCTGCTTCCCGGTAATTCAGGATGCTCCTTGCCACATATGCCGGGATGCCCATGGCTTCCCAGTCACTTGCTGAAAGCTGGTTGGGGTCGAATGCAACGGGACGTAATATGATCTCCGCCGGATGGCCCCCTGAGCCGGATCCAAACCTTCTGGCACTCCCTGCATCGCCGCCGGCAACGGCCCCCCCCGCAGATCCTGACCCGGCCCCTCTGGCTGGCTCCGCAATGCCCACGTCCGCTTCCGGGGTTTCAAGCATTTCCATGAAAGCCCGGATGTCGTCTTTGAATGCACCCGGGTCGTGGGGGGAAATCGGGATTATCCGGCGGAAAAGGGCAGGGGCAATCACAATGATCAGGATCAGCAGCAACAATGCCTTGATTCCGTTGCGCTGGGGCCTGGTAAAATATAGATAGTCCTTCCAATACATATGGGGCCGGTTTCCTTTCCGAACAAAATTAGGGCGCGGCGATAGAATCCACAACCGGGGCTTGGCAAGCGGTTCCGGCAAAGGGTTTTATTTTTCCTGTCCGGGTCTTGTTTTTCAGGAGAATTTTATATTTTTGGCCTCTTTACAACCAAAACCAAATCTTATGTCTGACAAGGACACAGGACAGCGCGAAGGCTTTTCCAGTAAGTTCGGAATCCTTTGCGCGGCGGCCGGATCGGCCATCGGCCTGGGCAATATCTGGCGCTTTCCTTATGTAGTTGGTGACAATGGGGGGGGCGCCTTTCTGTTGGTATACCTGGCCTTTATCCTGGTGCTCGGCATCCCGGTGATGCTGTCAGAGTTTGTTATCGGCCGCCGTGGCCAGCGCAACACATTTGGTGCCTTCCGCAGGCTTGCCCCCGGCAGGCCCTGGTGGATCATCGGCATCATGGGCATCGCTGCGGCATTTATGATCCTTGCTTTTTACAGCACCATAGCGGGCTGGACACTGGAATACGTGTACAAGGCCGCTACAAACGCCTTCCAGGGCAAATCGTCAGACGAGCTGGGAACCATGTTCCAGTCCTTCCATACACAGACATTCCGGCCTCTGATGTGGCAACTTGTCTTTATGATCATGACGGCAGGGATCATCATTGCCGGCGTGAAAAGGGGCATCGAGAAATATGCCAAGATCCTGATGCCGTTCCTGGTATTGCTGCTAATCGTCATGGCCATCCGCTCCATCACCCTTCCGGGGGCCATGGGCGGACTGCAGTTCCTGTTCAAACCAGACTTCTCCGAGCTGAGTCCGGCAGTATTCCTCAGTGCATTGGGACAAGCTTTTTTCTCGCTCAGCATCGGCATGGGCGCTTTGATCACGTATGGCTCCTATATCGGGAAAGAGAACAAACTGGGGAACATCTCCGTGGAAGTGTCTATCGCCGACACCCTGATCGCCCTTCTGGCCGGAGTCGCCATATTTCCTGCGGTTTTTGCATTCGGACTGGAACCCGGGGAGGGTCCCGGACTGATTTTTCATGTCCTGCCCAACATCTTCCAGCAGATCCCGGGCGGGTACTTTTTCTCCGTAATCTTTTTTATCCTGCTCGCCATCGCTGCCCTGACCTCCTCCATCTCGATCCTGGAGGTGGTGGTGGCCTTCCTGGTCGAAGAGCTGAACATCCGGCGACGCCATGCCACGATCATGGCTGCTGCGGCTGCTACATTTGTCGGGGTGTTTTGCACCTTGTCGTTCGGTGTAATGGAGGATACAAGCCTGTTTGGAAAGACCGTTTTTGACCTGCTGGACTTTACGTCCTCCAACGTGCTGTTGCCCCTGGGCGGGCTGTTCATCGTGGTCTTTGTCGGATGGTTCCTGGGTGCTTCCAATGTCAGGGATGAGCTAACCAATAGCGGGACCCTTCGCTTCAGGCTGTTCAGCATTTTTATGTTCATCCTGAAGTTCATCGCCCCGGTGGCCATCGCCATCGTGTTCATGAACAGCATCGGGCTGATCAAACTGGGCGGCTCTTAAGAATCATAAAAATATATTCCAAATCATCACCCTAACCCTTAAACCCTGCATCCATGTCTGATATTCTGGGACACATACAAACGGTCATCGAATGGTACAATGAATTTGTTGGCGGCTACCTGCTGCTGGCACTGCTGCTGCCGACCGGCATTTATTTCGCCTTTAAGTTCCGCTTTCTCCACGTGCGTATGTTCGGCCATTCCTTTGCCATTCTGGCAGGGAGGTTTTCCAGGAAAGACGATCACGGGGATGTGTCCCCCTTCAAGGCCCTGACCACCGCCCTTTCGGCCACCGTGGGCACAGGGAATATCGTCGGGGTGGCATTGGCTATTTATCTCGGCGGACCCGGGGCTATTTTCTGGATGTGGGTTACCGGCTTCTTTGGCATGATGCTCAAATTGGTGGAATGCACCCTGGGGTTGAAATACCGGAAGTTCAACAAGGACGGGACGGTTTCAGGCGGCCCCATGTATTATATGGAGTACGGACTGAAGGACAAGCTGGGCAAACATGCGAAAACCCTGGCCATTATTTTTGCTACGGCCGCGGTTCTCTGCTCCATGGGTACAGGGAACATGGCCCAGAGCAACTCCATGACCGATGTGCTGAACACCAGCTATGGCTTCCCGACATGGATCAGCGGACTGGTCATTGCCGGATTGGTGTTGTTGATTGTTGTAGGCGGACTAAAAAGGATTGCCGAGGTGACTTCCCGCCTGGTTCCCGTCATGGCGGCGTTCTACTTTCTGGCCGCAATGACCATATTTTTGCTGCATCTTGAGTGGCTCGGACCCGCTTTCAGGCTTATCTTCACGGACGCCTTCACCGGCACGGCCGCCGCGGGCGGATTTGTAGGCTCTGCATTTATCCTGACCCTGACCATGGGGATCCGGCGCGGATTGTTTTCCAATGAAGCGGGACAAGGTTCAGCTGCGATGGCTCACTCCGCCGCCAAGACCCCCTATCCGATACGTGAGGGGCTTGTGGCCAGCCTTGAGCCCTTTATCGACACCTTGTTCATCTGTACCCTGACCGCCCTGGTGATCATCATGACCGGTGCCTGGGAATCCGGCATACAGGGTGTGGGCATGACGGTGCTGGCTTTTGAACTCGGACTGGCAGAGATCAATCTTGGTTACCTTGCTTCCCATATCATCGCCCTGGGATTGCTGCTGTTTGCTTTCTCCACGATCATTTCCTGGTCCTATTATGGCACCCGGGCGGCACAATACCTGTTCGGCGACAAGGCGATCACCCCCTATTATTATGTATATGCCGTGTTCGTGTTCTTAGGGGCCATCTGGGGAATCGACCTGGTCTGGAGCTTTGTGGACATGGTGATTACCTTTATGACCATCCCCAACTTGATCGCGATCCTGTTGCTGGCGCCAGTGATGAAGAAGGAGATCAATGCCTACTTCAGCATGCCGGATTACAACAAGCGGGTGAAATAGGCTTTATGCCACATCAGGCATTTTGTGCCATGCCTGCAAACTATTTCTGCCCTTTTTGAGTTTATGCTAATAAGATGGGGCATCAATGCATTTCAGGGATATACGCGGTTTTTCTCCGTCGGATGGTTTTGCTTTTCATCCTGGTCCCGGCCTCATTGGCCGCCCAGCGGCCTACCCAGATCGAACTGGTGAATGCCGATCGCATGCGGGGCGACCGTGCGCTGGGCGATGATGTACGCCGCCTGATCGACAATGTGCATTTCCGGCACGAGGAAACCAATATGTTCTGCGACAGTGCCTATCTGTATACCGCCACCAACAGCCTGCGTGCCTACGGGAACATCTTTATCCAGGTAAGCGACACGGTCAGTGTTTACGGAGATGTGCTTCATTACAACGGAAACAGCCGCAAGGCCGAGCTGACGGGCAGGGTCCGGATGGTAGACCCCCAAATGACCCTGACCACCACCCAATTGTTCTATGACTTGAATGCAAATACTGCGCGCTATGCCAATGGAGGCAGGATCGTGGACGCAGACAATGAGCTGACCAGCAGGGAAGGGTTTTACTATGCTGACCTGAAGGATTTTTTCTTCCGCAGGGAAGTGGTGCTGGTAAACCCCGAATACACCATGCAATCAGATACCCTGAGATACAATACCCTGACCGAGGTCGCCCACTTTTTCGGACCTACCACAATACAAAGCGAGGAGAATACGATATTTTGCCGCAACGGCTGGTATGACACCCGAAATGACATTGCCCGATTCAGCCGGGAGGCCTATTATACCAACAATGAGCAATCCCTGACCGGAGATACCCTGTTTTATGACCGCAACCTGGGCTATGGCCGGGCCGACAACAATATTGTGATGCGCGACAGTGTGCAGAACACCATCATTACCGGGCACTTTGCAGAGCATTATGAAAAACTGGGCATCTCCACCGTTACAAAGGATGCGATGCTGACCGTGGTGGCAGAGAACGACTCCCTCTTCCTGCATGCCGACACCCTGAAGTCCCATTACATCGACTCCCTCGATCAAAGATGGGTCTTTGCCTACCACCAGGCACGCTTTTACAGGAGTGATATGCAGGGTTTGAGCGACTCCATTGTGTATAGCTTTTCCGACTCTGTTATTTACCTTTACCATGAGCCGGTCCTATGGGCAGATGTGCACCAGCTGACAGCACAGCGCATCGAAGTACATACAGGGGAGGAGGAGATAAGGTTCATTCATCTGTACGATGCGGCCTTTATTGTCTCGGAGGAGGCAGACCTGGGCTTTAACCAGGTGAAGGGACGGAATCTGACCGGACATTTCCGGGACAACGAACTGTGGCGGATCAATGTGTATGGCAACGGAGAGACCATTTACCATATTCTGGAGGACGATGGCGGCTATGTGGGCATCAACAAGGCCCTGGCATCCGATATTGTCATCTATGTGGAGGACCGCAAGGTAACGGGCATTCGCTTCCTTACGCGCCCCGAAGCCCAGTTGTTTCCACCTGAGGAGCTGCCTGAGGGGGAGCGGCTGCTGCCGGACTTTCGGTGGCTGGAGGAGCGAAGGCCGAGGGACAGGGACGATATTTTTGTTTGGAGGTAAATACATGGTAAAATTTGAAAAACATACATTGTCCAACGGACTCCGGGTACTCTTCCACAGGGATCCGGACACCCCCATGGCGGCCTTTAACCTGCTGTACGATGTGGGTGCCCGGGACGAACATCCGGAACAGACCGGTTTTGCCCACCTGTTTGAGCATTTGATGTTTGAGGGTTCTGTGAATGTCAATGGGTTTGACCGGCACTTGCAAAATGCCGGTGGGGAGAACAATGCGTTCACCACCAACGACATTACCAACTATTACATCACCCTGCCGGCACAAAACCTGGAAACGGCATTCTGGCTGGAATCTGACCGCATGCTGGGACTGGCATTCTCCGAGGAAAAACTGGCCATACAGAAAAATGTGGTGGCAGAGGAATTTATGCAGTCTTACCTCAACCAGCCATATGGGGACACCTGGTTGCTGCTCAGGCCACTGGCATACCGTCGCCACCCATATCGCTGGGCCACGATCGGGGAAAGCATTGACCATATAAGAAAGGTGGATCTGCAGCAGGTGAAGGACTTTTTTGTCACCCATTACCAACCGGGTAACGCAATTCTTACGGTAACTGGAAACCTGGATGCCGAAAAGGTATTCCGTCTGGCTGAGAAATGGTTCGGGGAGCTGCCCGGACGGCCCGCGATGAACAGGAACCTCCCTTCTGAACCGGTCCAGACCGCAGAAAGGCGGCTGGTGGTGGAACGTGCCGTCCCTTCATCCCAGATTTACCTTGCTTTTCATTGCCCGGAAAGGGGCCATCCTGATTTTTTCGCCACAGACCTGCTCAGTGACCTGCTGGCCAATGGGGAAAGTTCCCGCCTGGTCAGGAAATTTGTGAAGGAGGAGAAAATATTCAGCGAAGTGAACGCCTACCTGACCGGAAGTCTTGACCCCGGACTGTTTGTGGTGCACGCCAAGCTGCATGGCGAGATTACCGCTGGGCAGGCTGAAGAGGCCCTCTGGAAAGCATTGCGTGATTCAAGCCTGGGTGTTCCGGGTGAATTGGAGCTTGAAAAAGTGAGAAACAAAGTAGAGGCCGCACATACCTTTTCTGAGAGCCACGCACTGGCCAAGGCGATGAACCTGGCCTATTACGAGCTGATGGGTGATGCGGACCAGCTGAACCAGTTGATGGAAAAATACAGATCAGTGCAGCCGGACCGGATCCGGGAAATGGCCCTGGCGCTTTTTCGTCCGGAAAACGCATCCGTGCTGCATTATTTGGCAGAGGGATCAAAATAAATGACAAATATTGGTTAATTTTATTGGTCGACCATAAAGGAAGGCTGTAACAACCCATCTATGGCAGAGCGGAAAGGTCCCCCCCCCACCGGGATCATAGAAGAAATACCC
Source organism: Bacteroidales bacterium (assembly GCA_007130545.1). Classification (GTDB taxonomy): domain Bacteria; phylum Bacteroidota; class Bacteroidia; order Bacteroidales; family UBA7960; genus SLSG01. Next base: position 8,197 of record SLSG01000161.1, read on the forward strand.
TTTATCAAACCCGTGGAGGCCACGCTGACAAACGGACTTCCCGTCTACCTCCTTGAGGGGGGCACGGAGGACATCCTGAAAATCGAACTGGTATTTTTCGCCGGTTCCTATTTCCAGCCCTCACCCCTGGTGTGCTTTTCGATGGTCAACCTGCTCAAGTCAGGCACCATGGGACGCACAGCCGGACAAATCAGTGAAACCCTTGACTTATACGGCACCTACCTGCAGGAAGATGCCCAGAAGGACATTGCATCCCTGGGGGTCTTTGTGCTGAACAAACATTTGGAGCCGGTGCTGGACCTGTTCCAGGAGATGGTCAAGGCGCCGGTATTCCCGGAGGACGAGATGCGGACCTTCCTGAAGAACCAGAAACACCGTCATCTTGTGAATAACCAGAAAGTGCAATACCTGGCACGGACCTACTTCAATGAATTGCTATACGGACCGGAACATCCATACGGCTATCGGCTTCAGGTTTCCGATTTTGACCAGGTGGAAAGACAACGCCTGGTGGATTTCCACAAGGAGCATATCCACCCGGGCAATGCATTCTGCCTGGTATCAGGGCGCTTGCCGGAAAACATCCTGGAATTGCTGGAAAAAAAACTTGGGCAAGCTGACTGGCCCGCCGGAAAAGTGGGATCACCCCCGCATTATGTGTCCGGAACTGCTTCAGAGAAGAAGGTCCTGGTTGAGAAACCGGGAGCCCTGCAATCGGCGGTGCGCGTCGGACGCAGACTCTTTAACAGGACCCACCCCGACTACCACCGGCTGATGATCACCAATGCTTTGCTGGGCGGCTTCTTTGGTTCCAGGCTGATGCAAAATATCCGGCAGGACAAGGGATATACATACGGCATTGGGTCCGGATTGGTTTCCCTGCTGCGTGACGGCTATTTCTTTATTTCCACCGAAGTGGGAGTAGATGTGTGCCAAAAGGCGCTGGACCAGGTTTATCTTGAACTGAACAGGCTCCGGACCACCCCGGCCACCGAGGACGAACTCCAAACCCTGAAGAGCTACCTCTACGGGCAGTTTCTGCGGTCTTTTGACGGACCATTTTCCCGGGCTGAACGGTTCAAGGAGATCCGGGCCTTTCAGATGGATATGTCGCATTACCAGGGGTTTCTCAGTGAGCTGAAAGGCATTAACAGCGGCCAGGTAATGCAGACAGCAGGCAAATACCTCCACGAAGACAGCATGATTGAACTGGTGGTGGGGAAGAAAGGGGATGCCGGCCTGTAGCAATAATCACTCAGAATAACTGTTTTTGTATTGGTGACAATGAATAAAAGAATTGTTTCAAGGTTTTTCCTGCCCCTGCTCCTTGCCGGTATCCTGGGCCTTGCCTCTCCGCTCGTTGCCCAGATCAGGCTGGAAACGGTGACGGTCTTGCTGGATGATCAGGAAGGGATGAACGAACTGGGTTACCCGGCACCCCTGATGCTGACCTGGAGCTTTGAAAACCCACCCCCTGCCGGTGCGCAGATTGAGATCCAACGGGGCATACCCGGAGAGTTGGGAATTCCTGCCCTCGTGACCATCCCGGTAGCCGACCTGCCAGACGATAAATGGGGGGATATGGAAGGACTGCCCACGTTGAATTCAGAAAGGTATGCCCTGGTCTTGCTGGATGCAGCCGGGGACCCCATCGGTATCATGACCCATATTCATGGAACGATTTTTATGCGGCCGTGGGACCCGGATGCGGATTTTGATCCATGCAGCAGAACCCTTACCTTTCGGTGGGATGATTATGTTTACAACGATCCCGCGGGAACCGAGACCCCCCTGCCGCCATTTTTTAATTACAACCAGCTGATGGTTCTGCGGCCCGGGGAAACCGATGAAGTGATTTTTGCCACATCCGACTTTGATGAAAGCCTTCAAGGCCGGGAAGCTACGTACGTGTTTGAGCACGGACCAGGATCGTATTATTTCCGTGTCCGGGCCGTGGAGAACCAGGATGGAAGTGGCAGGGTTTCGTATTCCAACCGGCGGGGCTTCAACTTTGTGTCTCCCGTCATCGACGATCCGGAAATCGCCAGGGTGGATGTGGTGGATAACCAGTACATTGAATTGGAGATAAACCTGCAGGGGTCGGTGGGGGATTTTGAATTCCATTTGCTCCGCTCTTCAGATCCGGACCAGGATTTCGAACAGATAGGCTTGCTGAACCCAACTGCCCCGGGGCCTCTGGTTTATCAGGACAATGATGTACCTGACCTGTCTGCGGGCAAATGGTATTACCGGGTGGAAGCTTTTATCCGCGATGCAGGATGCGAAAATCCGTCTTATGCCAGCGAGTCCGCATCGTCCCTTTACCTGTCAGGTGAGGTAATCACCCAGACTGCGGATCAGTTGGAGGTTTCGCTTTCATGGGTGCAGGATCCGGGCTGGGATGAGTTTTCATTGGAAAGGTTGCTCCCCGGTGGGGGTGGCTGGGAGGTTGCAGATGTATCCACAGGCTTGCCAGGTTATTATACAGATGACCTTTCCCCAATTATGGAAGGACTTGCCGGCGAAGTGCGCTACCGTGTCATTGGCAGCATGGGCGGCGAACAGGTCCGCTCCAATGAATACCTGGTGGTGGTAGAGCCCAGGATTGAAGTCCCCAATGTGTTCAGTCCGACAGCTGAACAAGCTGGGAACAGGGTTTTCAGACCAGATTTTATGGGACTTTCACCTAATTCCATGCGTTTGCGGATTTACAACCGCTGGGGCCAGGAGGTGTATTCGGTGTCGGACCCCGATACGGGCTGGACTGGATGGGACGGAACATTGACAGATGGCCGGGACGCGCCTGCAGGTATGTATGCCTATACCCTGGAGTACCAGTTCCCGGGCTCCCCGGCTGCTGAGAAAAGGGGAACGCTCCTGCTTCTCCGGTGACATGCCCGCATTGTCATACCCCCTGTATTTAGTATTTTTTAAAAGACATTCTGCTGCATTTTTCATACTTTTGCAGATTAATCAACAACGAGCTTGCCATGCTGAATGAGTCTGATAAATTTACCGGCGAAGGACTGACATATGATGATGTGTTGCTGCTCCCCGCCTATTCCGAAGTGCTCCCCAGGGATGTGGATGTCAGCACGCAGTTCTCAAGAAAGATCAGGATTCGCATTCCGATCGTTTCGGCGGCCATGGATACTGTTACCGAATCCCGCATGGCCATTTCCATGGCCCAGGAAGGAGGGATCGGGGTGCTCCACAAGAACATGAGCATCGAAGAACAGGCCATCAAGGTCAGAAAGGTGAAACGTTCGGAGAACGGCATGATCATTGACCCGGTAACCCTGCATGACAACGCGGTGATCGGGGAGGCCCTGCAGATTATGAAGGAGTTCAAGATCGGAGGCATTCCGGTGGTCAATGACGAAAATCGCCTGGTCGGTATCGTCACGAACAGGGACCTGCGTTTTGAAAAGGACCTGAGCAAGGCGGTCAGGGATGTGATGACCAGCGAGAAATTAATCACCACCACCGAATTCATCGATTTTGAAGACGCGGAAGAGATTCTGCAGGAACATAAGATAGAAAAGCTTCCGGTGGTGGATGCCGATTATCGGCTTGTCGGTCTGATTACGTATCGGGATATCATTAAAATCAAGGAACGTCCCAATGCCTGCAAGGACCATCGTGGAAGGCTGCGTGTTGCCGCGGCGGTCGGAGTCGCCCGGGATACGCTGGAAAGGGTACAGGCTCTGGTGGATGCCGGGGTGGACGCCATTGTGATCGACACGGCCCACGGACATTCCAAAGGGGTGTTGGACATGGCACGCAGTGTCAAGCAGAGGTTCCCGGAAGTAGAGCTGGTGGTCGGGAACATCGCCACGGCGGATGCCGCAAGGGATCTGGTTGATGCGGGTGCCGACGGCATCAAGGTTGGGATCGGACCTGGCAGTATATGTACCACTAGGATCATTGCAGGCGTGGGGGTACCCCAACTTACTGCGGTCTCTTCGGTTGCGAAAGCCCTGGAGGGAAGCGGGATCCCGGTGATTGCAGATGGGGGAATCCGTTATACCGGAGACATTGTGAAGGCCATCGCTGCAGGGGCTTCCTCGATTATGGCAGGTTCCCTTTTTGCCGGGGTGGAAGAGTCCCCCGGTGAAACCGTCATTTTTGAAGGCCGGAAATTTAAGACGTACCGTGGAATGGGGTCCATTGAGGCCATGGCGCAGGGGTCCAAGGATCGCTACTTCCAGGATGTGGAAGACGATGTAAAAAAACTTGTCCCGGAAGGGATAGTGGGACGGGTGCCCTATAAGGGAAGCCTTTCGGAGGTGATCCACCAGATGGTTGGTGGCTTGCGTGCCGGCATGGGCTATTGCGGGGCCGGAACGATCTCCGAATTACATAAGGCAAAGTTTACCCGGATCACAACTGCCGGGGTGCGGGAAAGCCATGTGCATGATGTCACGATTACCCGTGAGGCACCGAACTACAGCCGTTAAAGACCGGCTATATGGTAAGTAATTCAAACTGAAATAGGATGAGAAAGATTGTTTTTTTATTGGTTTTGCTGGTGGTGGTCTCTTTGGTCCCCGCAAAGGGGGAAACCGGCAGCGACCCCATCCTGCTCAGGGTGGGCGACAGGGAGATCACCCGCTCAGCCTTTGAAGCAGCCTATCTGAAGAACAATGTAGAGATGCAGGTTGCCGACCCAAAGACCATGGAGGAATACCTGGAGCTGTATATCGATTTCAACCTGAAGGTCGTTGAAGCCATGGCCCGAGGTCTGGATACCCTGGAAAGTTTCAGGGATGAGTTGAAAAAATACAGGAATCAGTTGGCAAGACCTTATTTCCGGGACGATAAGCTCACCGAACATCTGGTTCGCGAGGCCCATGAGCGCATGATGTACGATATCAGGGCCTCACATATCCTTGTTTCTGTGGATGAACACGCCCTGCCATCTGATACGCTGGATGCTTATAACCGGATCATGGAACTAAGGAATCGGCATCTTGAAGGAGAGGATTTTGCCTCCCTGGCGGAAGCGCATTCTGATGACACCTCTGCAAGGGATACCCCTGCCTCAGGCAATACGCCTGCAAGAATGGGCAATAAAGGGGATCTGCTTTACTTTACGGCTTTCACCATGGTGTATCCTTTTGAATCCGCTGCTTACAACACCCCGGTGGGAGAAGTATCCATGCCTGTAAGAACCCGTTTTGGCTACCACCTGATAAAGGTGACTGACCGCCTGCCGGCAATAGGAACGGCCCGGGTGGCACATATTATGATCATGACGCCCCGGGAGTCTGACGAGGAAACGCTGGAAGGCGCACGTGAAAAGATCCACATGGTCCATGAAAAACTGCTTTCAGGAGAAGATTTCGAAACGCTGGCGAGGCAATATTCGGAGGACCAGTCCTCTGCTGTGAGGGGAGGGGAGATGGCCCCGTTTCAGTCGAATCGGATGGTCCCGGAATTCATTGAGGCCATCGCACGGCTCGAAAACCCGGGTGATATTTCGCCCCCGGTCCGGTCGCAGTATGGCTGGCATATCATCAGGCTACTGGAACGCACTCCTCCGGGGTCGTTCGAAGAGATGCATGCCACTCTTGCCGACCGGGTCTCCCGGGATGCCAGGGGGCAGCTAAGCCAGGAGGCAGTGGTCAGTCAATTAAAGGAAAATTACGGATTCGGGGAGGATCTGGAGGCGCTGCATGCCTTCTATGGGTTCGTGGACGAAAATTTCTTCCTTTCCGAACGGGAGGCTGATCGCATTCCTGAGCTGGAGGCGCCACTGTTTTGGTTTGGATCCAGGACCCTCTACCAGAAGGACTTTGCCCGCTACCTCAGGGAAAACCATTCCCCGCGAGTACAGATGAACTACCGCAGCATAGTGAATGATAACTATTCCAGGTTTGTGGCCGAAAGCCTGATCGCTTATGAGGATCAATTCCTTGAAACCAAATATCCGGAATTTGAGGCGGTGATGCAGGAATACCACGACGGAATCCTGTTGTTTGAGATTACCGACCAGGTGGTCTGGTCCCAGGCCGTGAAAGACACGACAGGCATGGATGCCTTTTTTGAAGAAAACCGGGACCGGTATGTTTGGGAGGAGCGACTGCATGCCACGGTATATAGCGCTATGGATGATGAAACTGCCCACAGGGCCCGGGAGTTAATCAACGCGATGGCCGACCGGGAAGATTTGGCAGAGCAGGTGATGAATGCCATAAATGAAGACAATGGCAAGCATATCACCAGCAGGGAACAAAAGCTTCAGCGGGGAGATCACCCGCTTACCGCTCAGGTGGACTGGGCTCCCGGCGTATACGGACCATTGACGCTCAATAATCAGATTTTACTGGTGCATGTGCATGGGGTCCTGCCTCCCCGTCAAAAGGAAAAAAATGAGGTACGTGGACTGCTGATTGCTGATTTTCAAAACCATCTTGAAAGAAAGTGGGTGAAAGAACTTAGAAATAAATATGAGGTGATTGTAGACAGGGAAGTACTGCAGTCCATCCAGATTTCAAATTAAAAGGACGATGTTCAGAAAAACATGGGTATCCATCTGCCGGCAGTTCAGGCCTGAATTCAGGACTGTGCTTCCATGGTTGTTTGTCGGACTGGTGGTCATGCAGTCGGGATGCAGGCAGGAGGAACCACGTGCCGTCGATGATCTGCTGCTGGCCAGTGTCTATTCAGGCAGGCTGTATACCTCAGATATCATTGGCATTGTTCCCCAGGGGGCCTTGCCGGAAGACAGCATGCGAGTCGTGAAGCGGTATGTTGACAACTGGGTCAGGCAACAGGTGCTCCTGCACCATGCCTTGGAGAACCTGGATCCGGCAAATTTGGATTTCGAAAAAAAGATACAGGATTATAAAAACTCCCTCATCATCTTCACCTACGAAACCGAATTGGTGAAAAACGATCTGGATACCCTGGTTACCGAGGCCCAGATCAGTGAGTACTACGAACAGAATCATTTGGATTTTACTTTGCAGGAGAGCATAGTCCGTGTTGTCTACGTTAAAGTCCCGCTGGATGCCCCGGAACCAGGCCTCCTAAGAAGGCTTTACCGATCAGTTGACCCCGACGACATTGCATTGCTTGAGGATTATTGTGTACAGCATGCCGCCAATTATTTCATAGAGTCAGACAACTGGTTGCTGTTTTCCGAATTGCTCAGGGAGATTCCCCTTTCGGTCAGCAACCCCGAGTCCTACCTTACCCAGAACAGGCTTGTGGAGCTTTCAGACGAATATTACCGGTATTTTTTGAACATCCAGGACTACAAACTCAAAGGCAGCGTTTCCCCATTGTCATTTGAGCGGGAAAATGTGCGCAGCATCCTGCTGAACCGGCGCAGGCACGCATTTGTGAATCAAAAAAGGGAGGAATTGTTTCAGCAGGCTTTGCAGAGTGGAAACCTGGAAACATTCCTGTAGTTTATTAACGGCCTTCCAGCTTTAACATTAAATAACCATAATGAAAAAAATTGTCGGATCATTGCTTCTCGTTTTTGCATGCCATTTGGTTTTTTTGCCACCCAGCGCATATGCCCAGGAAAAGGTCATCATAGACGAGGTGGTGGCTGTGATCGGGAACAGCGCCATATTGAAATCAGACATCATCAACCAGCAAAGGCAGTTGGAAGCCCAGGGGGCGAACCTGGGACCCAATCCGACTTGTTCCATGCTGGACGATATACTGTATCAGAAACTGCTGTTCAACCAGGCCAAGATTGACAGCATTGAGGTCAGCGATGATCATGTGGAACAGGTCCTGGAAAGACGGTTGCGCTTTTTTATCGCACAGATTGGCTCCAGGGAACGCCTTGAGGCATATTATGGGAAATCCCTTGAAGAGCTGAAGGAGGAGTTCCGGGAACTGGTGCGTGAGCAGGAGTTAAGCCAGCGAATGGAGTCGACCATCACACAAAATGTCAGTGTAACCCCCGCAGAGGTAAGGCGGTTTTTCAACACCATTCATCCGGACAGTATACCAATGGTGGAGAGTGAAATGGTACTGGCAAAGATCACAAATACTCCCGCCGTGAGGGAGGAAGAAAAGGATTTGGTCAAGGCCCGCCTGGAAGAGTTCCGTGAGCGAATCCTAAGGGGGGAAAGTTTCTCGACTCTTGCCATCCTGTATTCAGAAGATCCTGGCTCAGCACGCAGGGGGGGAGAACTGGGCTTTGTCGGAAGGGGAGAGCTGTACCCGGAGTTTGAAGCCAACGCATTCGGCTTGCGGCCAGGTGAACTTTCCGAGATAGTGGAAACAGAGGCAGGTTATCACATTATTCAGATGATTGAGAGGAGGGGGGAGCAGGTGAATGTTCGCCATATACTGCTCCGGCCAAAAGTTTCACCGGAGGACCTGCAGCAGGCGCGTGTAAAGCTCGACAGCGTCAGAACACTGATTGCTTCAGGGGAAATGACATTTGCGGAAGCAGCCCGGAAATTCTCCGACCATCCTGGCAGGATCAATGAGGGGGTCATGGTGAATCCTTATACCGGCACTTCCCGCTTTCGCTCGGATGAACTGGGTCAGATCGATCCCAATCTGGTTTTTATTGTAGACAGACTGGAGGTAGGCCAGGTATCTGAACCCCATATCATGATGACCGAAGATAGCCAGCAGGCCTACAGGCTGGTTACGGTTATCAGCCGCGTTGACCCACATAGGGCCAATCTGGAGGAAGATTATGACCTGATACAGCAACTTGCCTTGCAGCAGAAAGAACTGGGGGTAATCAGGCAATGGATCAACAGGAGGCTGGGCTCCACTTATGTACGTATTAACGAGGAATACCGGGATTGTGCGTTTGAGCACAACTGGCTGAAGACCACCCCGTGACCCATAATTTGAGTTTTTATGCAATACCAATCTGATGTCGAAGCCCTGGATGCCCTGGCTGCAAAATACAACCAGCTGAGAAGCGAAATCGGACGTATTATAGTCGGACAGGATGAAGTGGTAAAGAACGTGCTGATCTCCATATTCAGCCGTGGGCACTGCCTGTTGGTGGGTGTTCCCGGACTGGCCAAAACCTTGTTGGTGAATACCATCTCCAGGGTACTGGGATTGAAATACAGTAGGATACAGTTTACCCCAGACCTGATGCCTTCCGATATAATCGGGACAGAGATCCTTGACGAGAACCGCGATTTCCGCTTTATAGAGGGTCCCCTGTTTGCAAATATCATTCTTGCCGATGAGATCAACAGGACCCCGCCAAAAACGCAATCAGCCCTTCTGGAGGCCATGCAGGAAAGGTCGGTCACGGCCGCCGGGACCACCTATATTCTGCAGGATCCGTTTTTCGTCCTTGCCACCCAGAATCCAATAGAACAGGAAGGAACCTATCCCTTGCCTGAGGCCCAGCTTGACAGGTTTATGTTCAACGTTTATCTGGATTATCCCAGTTTTGATGAGGAAATGATGGTTGTGCGGCAGACCACCTCAGACAGGAAGGAAAACCTGGGTGTGGTGCTGGATGGCAGGGAGATCGTATATTTTCAGGACCTGGTCAGAAGGGTACCGGTAACGGAGAACGTCATGGAATATGCCGTCAATCTTGCATCCCGCACGCGACCCAACACGGAAAGGGCCCATAAAATGGCCAATGAATATATCAATTGGGGTGCCGGGCCAAGGGCTTCCCAGTTCCTTATCATCGGGGCAAAATGTCATGCCGCCATTCAGGGGAAGTATGCACCTGACATTGACGATGTCAATGCCATCGCCTATTCCATCCTTAGACACCGTATCGTGAGGAACTACAAGGCAGAGGCTGAAGGAATCTCGGTCGAACAGATTGTTGATAACCTGGTCGATTAAACCATTCAGTGGTCCTTGAGGTCTGATGTTCAGTCCCTTTAATCCTGTTAATAAATAGCCTTAATTATTTCTTGCTCAGGCCGGATTTTTGCTTATCTTTGTAGTCCCTCCGAAAGGAATGCAACGCGGTCTTGGATTTTATTTTTTTAACAACTTTTTTGTTGCAGATAATAAAAAAGTCCGTACCTTTGCACTCCCTATTTAAGGGAAACAAGAACGATCTTTGAAAAAATTGGGAAGCCAAATAGTAGCAAAAATACCCGTTGATTCATTTTGTTTATAATGAGATGAGTCGGCAACGATGATAA
>SLSG01000071.1 GCA_007130545.1 Bacteroidales bacterium
GCTTCCCGGAACTTTTCGCGGTCTGACTCCCCTCCCCTGATGCGTAATGAGGTCAGGTTCCCAAAGCGGTTCTGCCACAACTCCATGCCCCGTTCCAGCGACACATAGGCTTTTGGGGTTCCCCTGAAAGCATCCCAATAGTCCTCGTCCTTTTGCCTGATCGCATCCAGCTCGATGGGGATGCCCGTATCCCAGTCGCTGCAGCTTCCCGCATCAGACAGCCCCGGCAGTTCAGGCATCAGGTAGGCGTCTTTCCGCGCCTCCTCCATCGGGACGATGCCCGAAACAACGAACCAGCATTGCTTTTCTTCCAGTTCCCTCAGCGGGCCCACTTCAAAATACCGCATATGCAGGGTGTCGCCCTTTGCCGCGCCCAGGTCCTCTGCCAGCCATTGGTTGATAAGTACCTCTTCCCGTCCCAGTTCCAGTCCGGGACGGTCCAGGGCGGTCACAAAGGAGTAGGGGGTTTCCCTGCCGGCGAATTCGATGCCATTCACAAAATAGGTCAGTGCGCGCTCCCCTCCCGGAAAACTTTCTGAAAGCCCATCCGACAGGTAATGGTCTATAAAGACCCTATCGGAAGAAATATTCCAGGAGTCCTCGCCCGCCTGGTACTCCAATTTCAGTCCGCCGTCCTCCAGCTGCCAGGATTCTCTGAGCAGTCCGGCTATCCTGTTGCCTGCCGGGCCCTCCTCATCTCTGACCACCAAGAGGTTGGCCATGCCCTCCAGTCCCATGATTCCGCTCAGCCATTCAAGCGGTACGAACAGGTTGAAAGGGGCCGACTGGGATGCCTGCAGGTTGAAATGGCCGGCCTCGTCCTTGCCGGCGATGCCACTGACCCTAACCCGCCTTGTAAGGGTTTGCTCGCTGTCGGAGACAAACGGGGTGTTGGGCGGAATGGGACCCGTGGCACGGACGCGCATCATGAAATAATCCCCCGTGTCAAGGTCCATCCGCTCTGCCAGGTTTTCGCTGAGAATGGCCTCTCCGGGGTCCATCCCTGGTAAGCCGGAATCCACACCCAGTCCGGGCCCCATCCCGGTCACCGCTTTGAACAGGCTGTCCACCCCCCACACCTGAACCTTTCCTGTGCGCTGCGCGGTTCCCTGCACGGTCACCACAGCCTCGCTTTTCAGCACAGGTGCCGCTGACAATAAGTCAAAGCCGTCCATTGCCCTTGCAAGGTCCACCGTAAAAATGCGTTCACCCGCCGTGATGGTGTGCGTGGTTTCCCCAAGGCGGGTGTCAACGATCCGGAGCAGGCTTTGCTTTAGGGAGTCCCCGATGATGAGCGCCCCGCAGATGACGGCTGTGGCGACGGCGATGCCTGCCGCGGTGGCCAGGCTGGTCGCGAAGTAATGCCTGAGGGAGCGTATGATCAGCCGGAACAGGTTCATAATTAAATTAATGCGTAAATACTGCCTTTATTCCATGTCCGTAACATGGACCAGTTTCCCGTCTTCGATCCGGTACACGGTGTCCATCCGGCGGGCGATGGCAGGGGAGTGGGTGGCCACGATCAGAGAGACCCCCATTTCCTCATTGATACCCATGAGCAGTTCCATCAGCAGCGAGGCATTTTCTTCATCGAGGGACCCGGTCGGCTCATCTGCCAGAAGGATCTTTGGCTGGTTAATCAATGCCCTGGCCACGGCGGCGCGCTGGCACTCCCCTCCGGAAAGTTCGGCCGGTTTGTTGTGGCGCTGGTCCCAGATCCCCATAAACTGCAGCAAGTCTTCGGCCCTGTGGTTTGCTGCAGATCGATCCCCTTTGTTCGGAATGCTTGGCAGCAGCACATTCTCCAGCAGCGTGCACTGGGGGAGCAGGTGGTGGAACTGGAAGACAAAGCCTGCGGTCCGGTTCCTGAATGCCAACACCTGTCCTGTATCCAGGTCCGACAATGAGCGCCCTTCAAAGCGGATCATCCCGCTGTCGGGGATGTCGAGGGTTCCAATCAGGTTCAACAGGGTGGTCTTGCCGCTTCCGGACGGACCCATGATGGCGACCTTCTCCTTTTTCCTTATGACAAGGTCCAGTTGGGCCAGCACCCGGCGTTCGGCGCCACCCGTCGCGTTGCGGTAGGTTTTATGCAGGTTTTCCGCCTTGATCAGGATGTTGTCCGGGTTCATCTGGAGAAATTTTTTGCAGCCGTTTGATAGATTCTGGTCATCTCTATGGTCAGTTCATGCACATTGAAGGTTTTTTCCACGCTTCGCCTGGCATTCCGGCTGAGCTGGTTCAGGATTTCCTGCCCGGAAAAAAGCTCCTGAAGGGTTTTGGCCAGTTCTTCCGGGGTGTTTTCCCGGTAAATCATTCCGCCCCCGGATTTTTCAATGATCTCCGGGAACGCACCCAGTGGCGGTTGCACGATCGGGATCCCTGCGGCCATGGCCTCGGTCAGGTAAATGCCAAAGGCTTCGCCCTTGCGGACCGGCACCGAAAGCAGCATGACGCGTTTGAAAAAAGCATCCCTGGCCGACGGATCAAAGTCCGGTATGAATTCCACATGGGCCCTTAATCCAAACCGGTCGATCTTTTGCTTTTGTTCTTTCAGAAAAGCCTTGTCATCGGCTGTCTGGCCCCCGGTCAGCAGCAGCCGGACATCCTCAAAACCAAGCTGTTTCTTGAGCAGGATAAAAGCATCTATCAGGATATCCAATCCGTTCTCCAGGCACATCCTTGACAGGAAACCGATGCTTCGCGGTTTCTCATCGGAGTTTACATATTGATAGTCAGCGGGATCCACCCCAAGGTGCAGGGTCTGTATCTTTTCTTCCGGGAGTCCGAGTTTTGCTTTCATAAATTCCGTATAGTAATGACTAACGGAAACGAACATGTCGATGTCGCGGGATTTCTCCCGCATCAGGTCCCACACCTTCGCAGAAAATTCCGGGCGCATCGGATCCACCCAGACATCTTCATCCTGGAGGGAGCATATGACCGGAACCCCTATCCGCTCCCGGAGCATGTGTGCCAGTCCGAGCAGCAAGGCATTGGAGATGTGGATCACATCGGGCTTGAAGTGGGTCTCCAGCCAGTGCACCATCTTCTCCAGCTCTTCCCTTTGCCGGCCGTGCTCGCCCATCAGCATGGAAACGGTCATGTCCTCCAACCCACTGGCCCTTGTGGAATTGGCCTGGCGTGCGGCAAACTTAAGGACCGGCCTTGAGTTGAGCAAGCGGTCCACCCACTTCGGGGCGCGTCTGAAAATGGGGACGACCTGCTTCAGGTAAAGGCTGACAGCCCCGTAGAACACAGGCGTCATGTCGTTTTCCGGGTCATGGGAGAACAGGGGCAGGTACATGGGGATCTTGATGGCTTCATGGCCCTGGTCCCTCATGCTGTCAAACAGCTTGCTATCCCGCAGGCAATTGCCGCAATAAAAGCTGCCACCTGAGCCGGGTATGATGTGTGCAATCTTCAATTTATCCGATTTTAAATTAGGGTGATCCGAGGCAGTAAATGGCCCCGTCCTGTGTTCCGATGAATATTTTTCCTCCGGATACGGCCGGATTGCCGATCACGGGACTTCCCAGCTCGTAAGTCCAGACGATGTCGCCGTTCTGCTGGCTCAGCAGCATCAGGTCGCCCCGCATATTTGCCACCAGCACATTCCGGCGGTCAGCCAGGGGGGACGCATCCACGCGGTGTCCGGTGTTCCTTTGCCAGACCGGTTGTCCGCTGGCCTTGTCCAGACAATATATAAAACGGTCCCTGCTGCCTATGATTACCCTGTTCCCGGTAATGGACGGGGAGCCGATGAATGGCAGCTGCCGGTCCCGGCTCTCAAATTGCCATTTGATCTCCCCGCTTCGGTAATCCACACAGCTGAACATGCCGTCATAATCGCCGATATAGGCCCTGCCGTTGTCCAGTCCCGCCGAGCCCGCCACATAGGAGGCAATCTCGATGGCCGATGCCGCTTTCCCGGTCCGTATGTCTACCACATGCAAGAGTCCGTCACAACCCCCGAATATGGCCATATTGCCTTCCACGGCCACGGCCGCATGCAGGTAATTCTGGGCCTCGTACTTCCAAACCCCACGGCCGGTGGCGGCATCCACGCAATGCAGGTAATAGTCGTATGCACCCACCAGTATATATGTCTTGCTGCCGTCACTCCACCAGTTGGGAGCGGCCATGATCTGGTTGTCTGTTTCGTATTTCCAGATCTCCCTGCCGCTTTCCAGGTCGATCGCAAACAAGTTGCCATGCAGGTCGCCGATATAGACGATCCCGTCGTGAATCAGTGCCGGCCCTTCCATGGCGTTGCCGGCCCTGAACTTCCAAAGCAGGTTGCCATCGGTGTCGAGGCAGTAGACATGCTGGTCCGTGCTGCCGAAAACGATACGGTTCCCCTTTACGACCGGCGATGATTTGATCTCATCCTCTGTTTGGAAAGTCCAAAGCATGTCCACCCTTGCGGGGATGGTCTCCCCAGTGATTCCAGGCAAGCCCTGGCCGCCCCTGAATTCCGGCCAGTCGCCGGCGGCGGTGCCCGGGAGCAAGAGCAGGGCAGCGAAAGCGATGAAATGGATCTTTGTGAGAATTATTTTTCGGTCTATATGCATGGTCCTGGTTTGTTTTAAAAAAAGATGGGCCGCACGCGCCAGGCCCAGGCAAAGGCAATGAGCCCCTGCCAATATCAACCCACAGTGCCCGGTTTTGTTTTGAATGCCAGCGCACCAGTCGGACAGGCTTCGGCCACCATTCCGGCCGTTTTTTCCAGGGCCTTGTCCAGGTCTTCGTTGAAGGGCACTCCGACCACTACATCAAAGCCCCTGCCAATAAAGCTGAACCCGAATGTTTCCCTGTGTTTTGCGGTCAGTCTGACACAAATGCCGCATTTGATGCATTTGCCGGGTTCGTAAACCAGTCCGCTGACCTGCATATATTTTATTATTGGTTTACGGGCAGAATACGCGAACCGTTTCCTGGAGGCCCCGTAAAGCGCTGCATAATCCCTGAGTTTGCAATTGTCAGGCTTGCGGCAGTCACAATGCATGCAACGGCCGGCTTCTGCCTTTGCCTGCTCCGGATCCAGTCCGCCACCCTGCCTGCCGTCCGGCTCCTGCCGCTTAATGGCACTTCCTTCCTTGAGGTATTCACCGAATTCTGCTTCCAGCAATTTCCCCAAGCTGGAGTTGAAGCGCCGCCCCTCTCCGCTCACCGCTTGCCCGTCCAGCATCCTGCTGATGGTTCCGGCCACCTCCTTGCCCTGTGCGGCTGATCGGATGGCCAGCTGCATGGAGCGGTTGGCGTTGCCGATGGCAAA
>SLSG01000077.1 GCA_007130545.1 Bacteroidales bacterium
CCCCAGCTGGTTTACTGGAAGACCCTCAGCGGACAATGGCTTTACTATACCTACGACAATGCCGGGGAAGGACTGGACTTCCTCTACCCCCATACCCTGAAGTTTTTGTTCAGCTTTCGCAAGGGCTGGCTCATATATACCCCACTGATGGCATTTGCCCTGTGGGGAATGTACCTCCTTTTTAAAAAGGACAGGGGCTTGTTTTTTCCCATCGGATTGTTTTTCCTGCTGAGCCTCTACCTGATGTCCTCGTGGACCACCTGGTGGTATGCCGGTGGATGCTTCAGCTCCCGGGCGATGATTTCTGTCTACCCTGCCCTTTCCATACCGCTTGCCGTTTTCGTGGAATGGCTGATGCAGCAGAAAAGGCCATTGCGTCAGGGTCTTGCCGTGGTGATCGGCTTCCTGGTATTCCTGAGTCTGTTTCAGACCTGGCAGTTCAACCGTGGCATCCTCACCCAGGAGACCATGACCCGGGCCTATTATTTCCGGACTTTTCTGCGTACCAGCGTAAGGGCGGAGGACCGCGAACTGCTGATGGTCCGCCGGCCACTCACCGCCCTGGAAAAATTTGAAGACGAGTCCGCTTACCGCCATCGTTTGCTTTACCGGGACGATTTTGCACCCGAGGCGTATCCGGACTTTCATTTTTCCGAATCCCTGCCCGGGCAGGAGGGCGTTCCCAGCCTGGTGCTGGACAGCCTCCGTCCGTTCTCCCCGGCATACGAAATCGCGTTCAAAGACCTGACCACCGAAGACCATGCCTGGCTGCGCGCCAGGGCCAGGGTTTACCTTCCGGAAGGCTATGCGGGCCCCGATCCTCTGCTTGTGGTAACCTTCGCCCACAAGGGCGACAGCTATAAGTACCGTACCTCCGAGAATTATGAGATCGAACTGGAGCCGGGCAAATGGAACACGATCGAGTTTGATTACATCACTCCTGAAGTCCGACGCCGCTCAGACAAGCTTCAGATCTATATGTGGCACCGGGACAAGCAGGAGGTCTTCCTGGACCATATCCAGGTGGAGATTTATGAACCTGGCAGCTAGCTTCCTGCTGTTCTGCATGAAAAATAATTTGCATCCAATGGATCACAAAACCCTGTTCTTCCGCTACCTGGCCCAGACCTCCCGCTCCCCGCTTGCGCTGGAAATTGAACGCGCCGAAGGGGTATATATGTATGACAAGCAGGGGAAGGCTTATCTGGACCTGATCAGCGGCATTTCGGTCAGCATCCTGGGCCATCGCCACCCGGAGATCGTGCAGGCGGTGAAGGATCAGGCTGACAGGTATATGCACCTGATGGTGTATGGGGAATTCGTGCAATCCCCCCAGGTGCGCCTGGCCGCCTTGCTTGCCCAAAACCTTCCCGGCGGACTGGACAATGTCTTTCTGGTGAATTCCGGCAGCGAGGCCGTGGAAGGGGCGGTGAAGCTTGCCAAACGGCATACCGGACGGACCGAAGTAGTCGCCTTTGAAAATGCCTACCATGGCAGCACCCAGGGTGCCCTCAGCCTGGCAGGGAATGAAGGCTTGAAGAATGCCTTCCGGCCGCTGATACCTGGGGTGCGCCTGCTGGCGTTCAACCAGATAGCAGGGCTGCAGTCCATTACGGAACAAACGGCTTGTGTGATCGTGGAGACCATACAGGGAGAGGCCGGGGCAGTGGTGCCCGGCAGGGATTTTATGCAGGCGCTCAGAAAAAGATGCGATAAGACCGGTGCCCTGCTCATCCTGGATGAAATACAGGTGGGCTTTGGCCGCACCGGAGCGCTTTGGGCCTTCGCGCATTTTGACATCGTACCAGACGTGCTCTGCCTGGCAAAAGGGATGGGCGGGGGATTGCCAATCGGGGCATTTGTGGCCAGCCGGGAAGTGATGCGTGACCTGACCCATGATCCTGTATTGGGGCATATCACCACCTTCGGGGGAAATGCACTATGCGCCGCCGCTTCCGAAGCGATGCTGAAGGAACTGCTGAAGAACAGGTATTGGGAGGCGGTCCCTGAAAAAGAAAAGCTATTCAGGGAACTGCTCAAGCATCCGAGGATAAAAAGCATAAGGGGAAAGGGCCTGCTGCTGGCGCTCGAGTTTGAGAACCATCACCAGTGTAAAAAGGTGATTGATGGCTGTTTGGAGCGTGGATTGGTGTCGGATTGGTTCCTGTTTGCGGATCATTGCATGCGGATTGCACCTCCGCTGCTGATCAGCGAAGAGGAGATCCGGCAGGCCTGCCAGACGATCTGCGGGGTGCTGGAAGATTTTTTGTTTTGATATTAATCAGGAGTTTCCTTATCTTTAGCGGGTAAACCCAGGAATTGGCCAAGTGGCCGGGGCTGGCAGGGGCTTATATCCAGCCCGGGAGTGCACAAATCTTATTATTTCCAGCAGATGGATCAGAAAGTCTGGAACCTGTTGAAGAGCAAGCCATTGCAAAGTCTTCCCGTGCTGGGCTTTTTCCAGAATTACGACCTGGATAAAGTGGTGCGGCACGGGGAATTCCTGCTGCTGGTCGGTACCAGCGACTACCCCTGGGCCTATCTTTGCGGCGATAATCCGGAGGAATTGTTTGCCCTGCTGGAGAAATTCGATTATGCCACGCAGTATTTTGCCAATGTGGAAGAATGGATGCTGCCCATACTGACCCACCGGCACAAGATCGATTGGAAGCTATCCACCCACCGTTATTACCTGGCTCCGGAGCGTACAGTGGACCCCCCCGATGTGGAATCCAGGCGCCTGGACCCCTCCCTGGCGGGATATGTGTTTGAGAATTCGGCTTACAAGGATTTTACCTCCGAGCTTTACATCCGTGACCGGCTCGACATGGATGTGTCGGCGGGCATCTGGATAGAGAACAAGCTGGTCGGATGGGGCATGACCCATGACGATACATCCCTGGGCTTTTTGAACGTACTGCCTGAATATAGGGGGAAAGGATTGGGCGAGAGTATATTGCGGGCCCTGATCCTGGAAAAGCGCAAGCTGGACAGCGCCATTTTCGTGAACATTGAACCCCACAACCACCAAAGCATCAACCTGATCAAAAAGCTGGGCTTTTCTTACGACAGGGAGGTGAGTTGGGTAAAACTGACCTAGTTTTACAATTTTCCCGTATCAATCTTCTCCCCGCCTTTGCCACCGTCTTTTTTCCCTGATTGCCCTTCAGTTGTTTCGCCGGATTTCCCGCCGGCCCTTTCGGCGGATTGCCGGTCAGCCTCGTCCTGCAACTCATCCATCACATAGCCGTCGCCGATGGGAACCTTCATCCGGTGGGAGACCCTGGCGATCATATGGGCCCCGATCGGGGAGGTGAAGATTACAAACATCACCACCATCAGGGCCTCTATGCCCACCACCCATTGCGGGTAGCGCAGGAAGACAGCTGCCAGCATCAGGATGGCTCCAAGGGATGCGGCCTTGGTAATGGCATGCATGCGCATGTAAACGTCTGGCAGTTTGACTACCCCGATGGCAGCTACCAGCATGAACAGGGAGCCTGTCATCAGCAGTATTGAAATGATCCATTCCATCATTGGTCCAGCCTCCTTTTTAAATATTTGGCAAAAGCAATATTTCCCATGAACACCAGCAGGGCGATGGCCACAGCCACGTTCAGGTAAACGGTCTGACCGGTCAGCATGATGTACGTGATGATCAGACCGATGACCAGCGAAGCCACAAGGTCCATCACCACGATGCGGTCGGGTAGGGATGGACCGGTAAGCAGGCGGTAAAGCCCCGCAAACAGGGAGATGGTCAGGGTGGCAAAGCTGAAATATATGGCAAAGTTCAGTATCGGATAGGCCTCTGTGCTTGTCATACGCTTAATCGAAAATTAACCGGATACGGTTCTCCAGTTCGGTTTTTATTTTGTGAATGAACTTCTCCTTGTCATACAGGTACATGGCATGAACGTAAATCTTTTTCTTGTCTGGGGACATGTCGACTGTCAGGCTCCCGGGCGTCATCGAGATCAGGTTTACCAGGGCGATGATTGCGGTTTCGCTCTTCAGGTCGACCGGCACCGCCACGATGCCCGGGCGCATCAGGTCCTTGGGCGTGAGAATGTCATAAGCCACAAACAGGCTCGAAAGCACCAGCTCCTTCAGGTAATAGAAGATGAACAGTACCAGTCTGAATATCCTTACGAAAAATCCTATTGGTTTCATGTTGGCTATTGGCTTTTGGCTATTGGGTGTTGGCTGTTGGTTGTTGGCTATTGGGTATTGGCTATTGGCTTTTGGCTATTGGGTGTTGGCTGTTGGGTGTTGGTTGTTGGTTGTTGGTTGTTGGCTGTTGGTTATTGGCTTTTGGCGATTGGCTGTTGGCTGTTGGGTGTTGGCTGTTGGTTATTGGCTTTTGGCGATTGGCTGTTGGCTGTTGGCTAATGTCCAAAGTCCAAAGTCCAATAGCCAATGTCCAAAGTCCAAAGTCCAAGGTCCAAGGTCCAACGTCCAAAGTCCAATAGCCAACTACGGGTCCATTACTGCCTGGATATACCCTTGCGGGTCTGTTACTTGCAGGGCGGCCTCGTGGCAAACCTCGATCACGGGTCCCGCGAACACGCCCAGCAGCACCACTGCCAGTACAAGCAGGGTGGTGGCTGCCAGGGTGGATTTGCCGACCTGTCCGCCTTCCTTCTGCACTTCGGGTTCCTTTTTCCAATAGGCCTCATTCCATATCTTGATCATCGAGAACAGTGTGAAAAGTCCGACGAGGATGGCCACAGCGGTAATGACATATTCCCCGGCCTCAAAGCCTCCCTTGACCAGGAAAAATTTCCCGAAAAACCCGGGCAGGGGCGGAATCCCCGCCAGCGACATGGCCGGGATGAAAAACAGCAGGGCCAGAAAGGGCATGGCCTTGTACAGTCCCCCGAGGTATTTCAGGTCATAGCTGCCCGACCGCTGGTATACGAGTCCGCCAGCCATAAAAGTACCTGTTTTTGACAGCATATTGTGCACGGTGAAATAGATGGCTGCCGCCACCGAATTCACAGTGAAGATGGCCAGCCCCATCACCATATATCCCACCTGACTGATGATGTGAAAGGACAGGATCTTCCGGATGTCGAACTGGGAGGCTGCCATGAGCACACCCACAGACATGGTCAGGCCCGCAATGACGAGCAGGAAAACCTTCCAGAAAACCACATCCTGTACCACGAAAAGGCTGTAGAAACGGAACATGGTATAAATGCCCACCTTGGTCAGGGTACCGGCAAACAAGGCCGTGATCG
>SLSG01000191.1 GCA_007130545.1 Bacteroidales bacterium
GGTTCGGGTGAAATCGCCAAGTTTTGCCCGTGCCAATTAACCACTCAGTTATTAACTAAAACAAAAAGAACATGAAGCGAATTCTAATTCTGATGGGGATGCTGCTCTTTATGGGTACGTCTCTGTTTGGACAACAAATCCGGGTTACCGGTACTGTAACGGATGCGGCTGATGGGGCAACCCTCCCGGGCGTAACGGTTATGGTACAGGGTACCACCATTGGTGTGATCACCGACGTCAATGGCCGCTACGAAGTTACCGTAGCCCCGAATGCAACGCTGGTGTTTTCGTTCATCGGACTAAGAACGACACAGATTCCTGTCGAAGGCAGGACCGTGATCAATGTCGCCCTCGAAAGAGATGTGGTGGCCATTGACGAGTTTGTCGTGGTAGGTTACGGTGTTCAGCGCAAAAGGGAAGTTACCGGCTCCATCACCTCCGTGAGGGGGGAAGACATGGCCCAGGTGGCATCCCCGAGCTTTGACTCGCAGCTGGCCGGCCGTGCCGCTGGTGTACAGGTAACCTCGACTTCCGGGGTACTCGGTGAAGCACCGAGGATCCGCATCAGGGGGGTTGGTTCCATCAGCTCCGGCACCTATCCGCTGATCGTTGTGGATGGTATTCCGATCCTTACCGGTGACATCGGTGGATATGCCTCCACCAACGCATTGGGAGACATCAACCCTGCCGACATTGAGTCAGTCGAGGTACTGAAGGACGGCTCCGCGACCGCCATTTATGGTTCAAGGGCATCCAACGGGGTAATCCTTATTACTACGAAAAGAGGAACTGCAGGCAAATTCCAGGTGAACTACAACAACTACTTTGGTATCGCACAGCCGGTAAGGTTGTTCGACCTGACCAATGAGTCTGAGTTCATTCAGCTAGCCGGTGAAATGTTCGCCAATGCCGGTAACCCGACCAACCCCGCGGTTGCAGCCGGACTGGATACCGACTGGCAGCTTGCCGTATTGAGGGACAATGCATTCCAGCAGGACCACAACATTTCCATGTCAGGTGCCACCGAGGAGACTTCTTATTATTTCTCCATGGGTTATTCTGACCAGGAAGGGGTTACCCGTCCCAATGACATGAACCGCTTTACCTTTCGCTCCAATGTGGACCAAAGGGTGAGCAGCGCCATCCGTATCGGGGCAAGCGCCAACCTTGCCAGGACCCAGTATAACGGACAGAACACCGGTGAAAACTCACTATCAGGGAACATCTTCTCGGCCATCCGCCAGCTGCCCAACACCCCGGTGTACAATCCCGACCATCCGACAGGCTACAACATTGACCTTGTCAACCAGCAATTGGTAGGTCGTTGGAACAACCTCCGTACCATTGATGACAACCTGCCGAACATCCGTTACACCCTGGATGAAAACATTTACGGATCAAAGGTGAACCGCGGAACCATGAGCACTTACGGTATGATTAACATTCTGCCCTCCCTGAACTTCAGGACGCAGCTTGGTGTGGACATGTCAATGACCGAAGGCCACCTTTACTGGAACCCGATGCATGGTGACGGTGCCTCTGTGAACGGGCGTATCTACAATACCCAGACCAACTACAACCGCTGGAACGTGCAGAACATCCTTTCCTATGTGGAAACCTTCGGCAACTTGCACAACCTCAACATGACCCTCGTAAGCGAGGTGCAGAAGCAGCGTTACAACTACTTCTTCTCCGGCGGTACCGATATGTCAGACACTTTCTTCAGGCATGGTGTAATCGGTGGTTCATATGCCACTCAGCTGTCAAGCGGCAGTATGACCGAGAATGGGATCATCTCCTATGCCGGTCGTCTGAACTACAACTTTGACGGCAAGTACTTCCTGTCAGCAACCGCGCGTTACGACGGTCTGAGTTCACTACCCGCAGCCAACAAATGGGGTTTCTTCCCCGGCGGTTCCGTGGGCTGGACAGTATCCCGTGAGGATTTCATGCAGAATGTGGACTGGTTGTCAAACCTGATGCTCAGGTTCTCTTACGCAGAGGTGGGTAACTCCTCCATTGGTAACTATCCCTATCTTGGCCTCTATGGTGGTGTAAGGTATGCCGACTATACAGGTATTGCCTTTATCCAGATGGGTAACGACCAGCTCAGGTGGGAAACCTCCAAGAAGTGGGACATTGGCTTTGACGCCTCCCTCTTCGATGGCAAGTACAACTTCACTTATGACTACTACCTGAACGACCAGGACGGTTTGATCCTGGCTGCCCCCACACCTCCTTCATTCGGTATCCCGGGCAACTCCGTTTCCAGGAACATTGGTAGCTTGCAGAACTGGGGACATGAGTTCTCACTGGAAGCCAACTTTATCCGTACCCGCGACATTTCATGGACCGTGGACTTCAACCTGACCCTTTCAAAGAACGAGATTACCTCATTGGTTGATGACCAGCCGATCATCGGTGCTTACACCCTCATTGATGTGGGTGAATCCATCCGTTCGGTATATGGCTATGATTACGTAGGGGTGAACGCCGCCAATGGCAACCCGATCTACCGCAAGGCTGACGGTTCCATGGTACAGGGCAACATCGGTACCCAGAACTACAGGGTTTACGATCCGAACAACCCTGCCGACATCTCTGTGAATTCTTCACTGGGCAATGCCGACAAGATTGTCTTTGGACCTTCCATGCCGACTTATTTTGGTGCCGTGAACTCCAGGCTGAGGTACAAAAGCTTCGATTTTACCGTGATGTTCCGCTATGCTGGTGGCAACTACGTCATGAACCGTACCCGCCAGGACCTGGTATCCAACTCCTTCACCAACTACGGGCGTGAACTGTTGGGCAGGTGGCAGAGCCCCGAAAACCCGGGTGACGGCTGGACGCCGAAACTGTGGCATGGCCGTACCAACTTCATCAACGAACAAGGCACGACCACCGGACGTTTTGTGGAAAAAGGCGACTTCATCAAACTGCAGAACCTGATCGTAGGCTACACCCTTCCCCAGGAACTGGTTGGCCGCTTGGGCATTGACCGCCTGAGGTTATTCGTTTCCGGCTCAGACCTGTTCATGATTACCGATTACACAGGGATCGACCCCGAAATGGAAAGAGGCGCCGGTATTGACTGGAACGGTACCCCGAGACAGCGGACCCTCACCTTCGGTCTTAACCTGAGTATTTAACCAAAAAATATAATTCAAATGAAGAAACTACATATATCACAGCAAAAAATCGGGAAATTATTGCTTTTGCCGGTTTTTGTATTGGGGTTGTTCTTTTCGTCCTGCGAGGATGAGATCATCAACCTGGAACCCTTCAACCAGATCTCCGAGACCGTGGCCTTCTCAACTCCTGAGAAGGTAGCTCTCTCTGTGATCGGGATGTACCAGGCCGCCCAGATCGGCGACTTCAATGGTGGCAACCGGGGTTATCCGTTCGGCGCCGCCTTTGTTCAGCAGGGTGACTCTCGCGGGGAGGACATAGTTAATATTTATGCCTTCTATGCGTTCACCTACCAGGGGACCTATACGCCGTCCACTGCGAACAACGTGTTTTACTGGAGCGACACCTACCGCCTGATCAACCGGATCAACATCGTGGCCGAGGGCGTGATCGATGCCGCCGAGAACGGGGTAATCTCCCCGGCACTGGCCAATGAGTATAAGGGCGAAGCCCTGTTGCTCCGTGCCGCTGCCTACCACCAGTTGGTGTTCATGTTCGCCAGGCCTTACAGGCACACCGGTGATGCTTCACACCCGGGTGTCCCTTACCACAGGCTTCCGTTCACCACCCAGGAGAACATCGACGAAGGTTTTGCAACCGGTCGTCATTCCGTGGCCCAGGTGTACCAGTTCATCCTTGAGGACCTTGATTTCGCAGAGCAACACCTGCCGCTGAAATCACAGCGCACAGGCAACACCCAGGTTTCCAGGGGTACCAAAGGCGCCGCTGCCGCATACAAGGCTCGTATACATCAGCATATGTGGAACATGCCGGGTGTGATTGCCGAGGGATCCAAATTCTTTGACGGCGGTGTATATGCCGACCACTATGTGCTGAATGCCAATCCGTGGGATGTGTTTTACAACAACTACGGCAGCGGTGAATATATGTTCGGCATGGAAAGCTCCGCTACCAACTACCCCAGTGTGAACGGTGCGCTTCCGCAGATGTTTAAGCGCCGTCTCCTGTTGTGCCACAGTCCCATACTGTGGAACAACCCATCCTGGCTGCCCGACGACAAGCGCAGGGACGAAGACCATATGATCATTAATGTCAGTGGTGTGATGTTTACCCACAAGTACAAGGATGACGTCAACAACGACGATCTTTCGCCCATGATGCGTTTTGCTGAGGTTGCACTGAACCTGGCCGAGGCCCATGCAAGGCAAGGCAATATGGAACAGGGACTTAGATTCCTGAACATGGTGCGTGACCGCGCGCTTGCAGATCCTGCCACCCAGAGCTATACGGCCGCCGACTTTGGAAGCACCGTAGACCTTTTGGAAGCCGTTCTGGTTGAAAGAAGGATCGAACTGGTCTTCGAAGGACACCGTTATGCCGACATCCACAGGCTGCAGCATTGTCCGCACTTCCCGATTGACGGAGTGCCTGCCAAGTTTGAAAACGCCATGCCTCCCGCCTCTGCATTTGTGCTGGATGGTACCCCTTATGATGGTCCGAGAACCGTTACCGCCATTCCTTACTCAGACCACCGGTTTGTTTGGCCGATTCCGCAGAACGAGCTGAACGCCAACCCGACCCTTGCCGGTCAGCAGAACCCCGGTTGGTAATCTGCTTGATTTTGGCTTTCCTGAGTGATTCAGGAAAATGAGTGAAAAGCTGCCCCGGAATTTTCCGGGGCAGCTTTTTTATCCATGGTAAAAGCGTAAATTCGCTCAGCTATGGACCAGGTTTGTTGGGTCTGCGCCTGTGGGCGCGCGCTTCGATAGGGGCGGCAGCACCATGCAGATCTGCGCAAAAACCCCGCACCCGTACTCAAATGCAACCAAGTGGTATGGTTTTTGTTTCTGCAAAAACAGTCCAATATTCATCAAAATTCGCATCATGAAAACAATGCTTACATTACTATTTACATTGCTGCTTGCTTTCCAGCCCCTGCTGGCGAGCTCTTTTTTAACCCAGGCTGGCACGCCCGAAGAGCTGGAAAGAAAACTTTCAGCACATGTTTCGGAGATGGCCCCCCAAAAGCTATTTCTGCATACAGACAAATCAAACTACCTGGCAGGGGAGACCATCTGGTTCAAGGCATAC
>SLSG01000143.1 GCA_007130545.1 Bacteroidales bacterium
CTGATCCTGATCAATATGCAGCTGAAGACCTTCCCTGCCGTATGGACCAGGGCTGCCTTCGGGATTTACCTCGGATGGATCTGCATTGCAACCATCGCCAATGCGACGGCCTTGCTGGTCCGTTACAACTGGGGCGGATGGGGCATTCCGGAAGAAGGCTGGGCCATCGCCTTGGTACTGACCGGTGCGACGATCACCGCCCTTGCCGCGTACCGCTTTCAAAACCCGTTTATCGGACTGGCAGTGGTGTGGGCACTGGCAGGCATCGCCATGAAAAGACAGGCAGATGTACCCTCCATCGCCGTTGTGGCTTTGGTAGCTGCTGCCCTGACGGTCATCATGGTGATCTGGATTTTCTGGAATGCTGTTGCCGTCAATTCCTTTCAAGGAAGGACCTGAGCTTGCTTAAGAAGCCTTTCCTGGTCAGGGGCTTGGACAAATAATCGTCGCAACCCGCCTCCAATGCTTTCTTGCGATCCCCCGACTGGGCATAGGCTGTAACGGCGATTACCGGAACCCCCGGCCGGACTGCCTTGATGGCAGCCGTGGCTTCAAAGCCCCCCATGACCGGCATCTTGATGTCCATGATCACCAGGGCGATTTCCTTCTCCTTTTTGAATACCTCCACCGCTTCCTTACCATCCCGGGCATGCAGGATGCGTAAGCCGGAGCCACTCAAAAACTCCTTGATCAGCTCGAAATTATGTTCCTCATCCTCGGCCACCAGGATGGTCCCGGACCCTGCAAAGCGGAATGAATCCGGCTCCGCTTTAAGGGGTTCCGGGGCAGCCAGCGGCTGAAAGGGGATCGTGAAAAAGAAACTGCTGCCACTCCCCTTTTCCGACTCATACCATATTTTTCCGCCCAGCAGCTCCACAAAGGCCCTCGAAATAGACAGCCCCAGCCCAAGTCCGCCTTTCACCCGGGCATGTTCGGTCTCCACCTGCCGAAAGCGTTCAAATACCTTGTCCCGGTGAACCGGGTCGATCCCGATGCCTGTATCCGTCACGGAAAACCTCAAAAAGCCGTCTTTCATTACACAATCGATGGCCACCCTCCCCTTCTCCGTAAATTTGAGGGCATTGCCCACCAGGTTTCCCAGGACCTGCTGCACCTTGGTTTTGTCTGTAAGCACATGGCTGTCCCTTTCGGCCGGAAGCCGGTCTATGGAAAAACGGAGGTCCTTATTGGAAGCAGCCATTGTGTACTGGTCATACACAGCCTGTATCAGCTCCCGGATGTCGGTCCGGGTTTCATAGGCCTTCTGAAGACCGGCTTCCAGCGTGGAGATATTGATGATGTCATCGATGATCGAAAGCAGTTGCTGTGAGCTGTTACGGATGATCCCGGTAAGGTGCTGTATCCTGCCCGGGGACTCTCCTTCGGTATCCAGGTCCAGTACATCGGAAAACCCCACAATGGCATTCAGTGGGGTACGTACCTCGTGTGAGAGGTTGTTCAGGAAGGCCGTTTTCAGGCGGTCGCTTTCCTCTGCACGCTCCTTTGCCCGAACCAGCTCCATTTCCGCTTGCTTGCCTGCGGTAATGTCGCGTGCGGAGGAGTGCATATAAGTGTTCCCCTCTACAATGATCCGCTGGTTGTTGAATGAGGTAACCACTTTCTTCCCGTCCTTGCGTTGGATCCTGGCTTCTGAGATGATCTGCTCACCCCCAAGAATCTTTTGGTGGTAGGTATGGTAAGCGTCCAGGTCCACCTCCTCATGCAAATCCTGTATCCGCATGGCCAGCAACTCTTCCCGGCTGTAACCGGTCAGCAGGCAGGCGGAGGTGTTCACAGAAACAAAGCGCGAGTTTGCGTCAGAAATAAAGATTGCATCCCGGGAACCCTCAAATATGGCTTCCTGCCAGGCCAGTGCGTTCTGCAGCCCGGCCACGCTCTCCTTCCTTTCCAGCCAGAGGCTTAAGGCATGGCTTACCTGGTCTGCCAGTACGTATTCTTCCTTCAGAAAAGCCGGCGTGCCTACCAAGGCGATGCACAGGCGTCCCCTTTCCCGGCCGGATACCGTCAGGCCAGACCGGATCAGGTGATCCGGGTTCTCCGGCTCCTCGGCCAGGGCATGAAGGTTGCCGTCGAGCTCGATGGAGGGAAACACCCGGGAAGGATCCTCAAATGCCTGTCTCAGGTGGATCAGGATGCGTTCACAGACAAGCTCCACGGAATCCAGGGCCTGCAGGTCTTTTGCCACCCGCTGCAGGCATGACAACTCCTTGATCCTTTCGTCCAGCTCCCTGGTGCGTTCACTGACAAGCTGTTCCAGAAAGGCCTTGTGATTTACCCCGAACCATATGAGTAGCGTAAAGGCCGTGGTCAGGAACAGCCCGATGCCGAACACCAGCCAGAAGCGGGTGGCCGGAACGGATTTCAGGAAAGCCGGGCCCGGGGCGATCACCATCACCAGGTCCTTGCCAAACGCAAAAACCGGGAAGGATGAGGCCGCCTTCCTCAGTCCGCCTGCATGCGATAGCCAGGAGAACCCAATATCTTCTGAGACGGATGGCCCGGAATACCCGGCCGTAAGCTGTAGCTCCGGGGCGTAGGCATCGAACACCCTGATATGAAAGAGAGGTTCCTCAAACACCTGCCTGAACAAGGCATTCTGCATAACCTTCGGGAGATATACATCCGCAAACACATAGCCCGGCCGGTCTCGCAAGCGCTCTGCGGGGGAATGCTGCGCCGCATCCGGAGTCCCACGGCCAATGGGGAAAAACAAGCGGATAAACAAGCCAGAGCTGTCTGCGGTCTGCCCCCTTTTCAGGTATATGCTTTTTTCTGCCTGGTCACGAACGACCCGGGCCAGCAAGGGACCCATGACCGGATCATCCATCAGGTCCAGTCCGACATATCCCAGGTTTTCCGCCTCCGGCAGGACATGTTTGACCGGGTAATACAAGGGTCTTCCCGACACCGGGATGACACGCCCCCTGCCATCCCGGACACTTACCCGGTAATCCGGGTACCCATCCGAGCGCATCATGGCCTCAAAGCCGGGCAATGCAGAAGCATCGACCTCCCGGCCCATGCCAATGGAGTGGATGGGTGCATAGTCAAGGATCGGCTGCACAAAATCAATAAATTCATCTTTCTCTACCCGCTCAGAGCTTTCAATGAACCGGCCCACGGAAGCCAGGTTCCGGGACACCCCAAACAGTTCGGTGACAAATTCCCGGTGTATCGAGGCACTCCGTCCGTCGAACACCTCAAATTGAAATTTTCTTTCGGCCAGGGAAGCGTAGTTGGCCGCCACCAATGAACAATACATCAGGGTGATCCCCACCAGAACTGTTTCCAGGTGGCGGAACTTTTTTCTCCGTCCGGCCCTTAAGATATAACGGATGGTAAGGCTAAGCACCCATGTAAGCACGATCAGCACCCCAAGTCCCGTAAACAGGACAGGCAGCAAGATATGGGTCCTGCTCAGGTCTTCAAACCGGGAGGCAGGCATGTCCATCCCGACCATCATTAAAACCTGGTTGGTGCGTGTGTCAAATATCGGGGCCAGGGCAGAGACATATTCCCCGTAAGCATCGGTAAACGGCCCAAGGGCCACCGGCAAGCCATCCCGGTAAGCTTCCAGGACACTTGCTGTCACCGGATAGGTCGTACCGGGGCGGCTGGACAAGGGATGGCCAGCAGGCAGGCTTTCGGGACCAAACACCAGCATGCTGTCTACCAGCTTCATGCTGTAAATATTCAGGTCCGGCAACAGGTCCGCATAAGACTTCATTTGTTCCCTGATGCGAAGATAGGCGGGATTATGCAGGTCCGACTCCTCGAACCGTAGTTGCCTGACCAGGGAGGGGTGAACCGCGGAGGCTAGTCCGACAGCCTGCCGAACCATTTCCCCCTTGATGGCCATTCCGTTCAGCTTCACCTGCCACCGGATGGCGGCATAACCCCCTGCCAGCAGGAGCATCAGCGCAAGGATACCCGGCAAAATATAACGGTAGATCTGTCGTCTTCCCATTTCCAAAAGGGGTCTTACCAACAAATATAGATATTAATTTCCATGCAACTTCAACAAAAAAAACAAGTAAATTTGAACCCGCAGGCCCCGACCTTGTTCCTTTATAGGTAAACTACGTAATTAATTAACCCTTCCAAATTACTGATCCGACTATGAAAAACGTTCTCCTTAAACTGCCCATGTTTCCTAAAATGACCATATATGCCTTGCCGGGAATCCTTGTACTGCTTTTCTCCTCCTGCCAGGTCGAACCTGCCCAGGTAGAAGACTTCAGTCCGACTCTCGAGACCCATATCCGCACATTGTCGTCGGATGCCTTTGAAGGCCGTGCCCCGGCCACTGCCGGGGGGAGAAAAACGGTAGACTACCTGGAAACAGCATTCCGGGAAGCCGGTCTGCAGCCTGCCGTCAATGGCAGCTTCCGGCAGGCCGTTCCACTGGTTGAAATCACAGGGTATAACTTTAGCCCCATGTTCATCAGGGGGGAACAAACGGAACATGCATACAGCTACCGCAGCCAGGTGGTGGTTGGCAGTCCGCTTCTGCAAGCCGAGATCTCCCTGGACGGAAGCGAGATGGTCTTTGTCGGATACGGCATCGTCGCCCCGGAATACGGCTGGAACGACTATGAAGGGGTTGATGTCAGAGGCAAAACGGTGGTAATCCTGGTGAACGACCCGGGTTATGCCACGCAGGACCCCGAGCTCTTCACCGGAAATGCAATGACCTATTATGGCAGATGGACTTACAAGTATGAGGAGGCCGCCCGACAGGGTGCAGCAGCCGCCCTGATTGTCCATGAAGACGGTCCCGCCGGCTACGGCTGGGACGTCGTAAGGAACTCGTGGACCGGGCCGCAGTACGACCTGGACCTCCAAAACGGAGAAAACCGGCTGCTGGTGGAAGGATGGCTGCACCAGGAGGTGGCCAGGGAGGTTTTTAAAAATGCAGGCACCACCCTGACGGATGCGATGGATCGCGCCGCAAGGCCCGGCTTTTCGGCAGAGCCGATGGACCTTTATGCCAGTATCGACTTTCAAAACCGTTATGAGCAGAAGGACTGCTACAATGTAGCCGGCTACATCGAAGGAAGCCGCTATCCCGATGAGGTCTTCATCTATATGGGGCACTGGGACCACCTTGGCAAGGAAGAGACCGAAGACGGAGAGGTTTTGATTTACAACGGCGCCATTGACAATGCCACCGGGACGGCCGGACTCATCGCCATGGCTGAACGGTTTGTC
>SLSG01000283.1 GCA_007130545.1 Bacteroidales bacterium
CAAATCCATTATTTTTGATTTTTACCGATTTTTTGGTTTCGTCGGATGGGCACGTAGCCTCCGATATTTCATCCGCAATCATGGAACACCAACCCTGGGTCGATAAATTTCTTATCTGGCGGCAGAAGCACATCAGTGACAAGCATTTTATCCTGGTCCTGTGTGTCGTCATCGGACTGCTTGCGGCCATTGCCGCGGTGATCCTGAAGACCTCCGTACACTACCTGGAAGGCTGGGTGCGTGACATACCCGGCCGGCATATGGAAAACTACTTCTTCCTGGTATTCCCGCTGTTCGGCATCCTGATCACCGTTTTTTACATCCGCACATTCGTTAAGGACGACATCAGCCACGGGGTGACCAGGATCCTGTACGCCATTTCCCGCAACAAGGGAGTGATGAAGCTGCACAACACCTATTCCTCCATCATCGCCTGTACGTTTACCGGCGGCTTTGGCGGCTCGGTCGGGATGGAAGCCCCCATCGTGTCGACCGGGGCGGCCATTGGCTCCAATGTGGCACAGGCCGTCAGGTTCGGCCATAAACGAACCACGCTGCTGATCGGATGCGGTGCCGCGGCAGCCATTGCCGCAATTTTTAAGGCGCCGATTGCCGGACTCATTTTTGCGCTGGAGGTGCTGATGCTGGACCTGACGATGGCCTCCATCATTCCCCTGCTGTTCGCTGCAGTTACGGGGGCCATTTTTTCGGCTTTCTTTTTGGGGGAACAGATCGAATTTTATTTTACGCTGCGGGATGCCTTCGATTACACGGCCATCCCCTTTTATGTGATGCTGGGTATTGTAACCGGAGTGGTCTCGCTTTATTTCGCCTGGATGAACGCCAGGGTGGAAACCAGTGTGAAGAAAATTACCACACCATACAAAAGGGCCCTTTACGGGGGCATCACCCTCGGAGTGCTGATATTTTTGTTCCCGCCCCTGTTCGGGGAAGGCTATTATACGATGCGCAGCATGCTTTCGGGACAGCCGGAACAGCTGCTGCAAGACAGTATCTTTGGCCACCTGGTGGACGAAAGCGGACTGGTGTTCATTGTGTTTATGTTGCTCGTGCTGTTCTTCAAGGCCATAGCCACAAGCCTGACCACCGGAGCCGGTGGTGTCGGCGGGGTATTTGCTCCCAGCCTGTTCATGGGGGGGATTACCGGATTTGTGTTTTCCCGGGTGGTGAATATGTTCAGTGGGTTAAGGATTTCGGAATACAATTTTTCCCTGGTGGGTATGGCCGGACTGATCGCCGGGGTAATCCATGCGCCATTGACTGCAATTTTTCTGATCGCTGAGATCACCGGGGGCTATGAACTGTTCATCCCGCTGATCATCACCGCCTCCATCTCCTACCTGACCGTAGTCTACTTCCAGCCGCATTCGCTTTATACAAAAAAGCTGGCCCAGAAGGGACACTTGCTCACACATGACAAGGACCAGACCGTGCTCACCTTGCTCAATGTGGAGTCGGTGATTGAGACCAACCTGCATACGGTGGCCCCGGATATGAGCCTGGGAGAGCTGGTGAAGGTGATCGCCCGGTCAAGCCGCAACATTTTCCCGGTGATCGACAAGGAGAATCACTTCCTGGGGATCGTCACGCTGGACGATGTGCGCGAGATCATGTTCGACCGCAGCAAATACGACCAGCTCAAGGTGCGGAACCTGATGTTCCAGCCCAGGGCGACCGTAAGCCCGGAGGAAAGCATGGATGCCGTGATGATAAAATTCAGGGATTCGGGACTGTGGAACATGGCGGTGGTGGACAAAGGGATTTACAAGGGCTATGTCTCGCGTTCGAATGTGTTCAATGTGTACCGGAAGATGCTAATCGAGTTTTCGGAGGAATAAGCATGGCCAGGCCGGAACACAAACACTGGGAAACCCTGCAGCCCCTGATCCGGACTTTGCCTTCCGCGCCGGGGGTTTACCAATACTATGATGATCAAGGGCGTATTCTCTATGTCGGAAAGGCCAAGAACCTGAAAAAAAGGGTTTCCTCCTATTTCAACCGCGAAAAGTCTGAAAGCGGCAAGGTGCGTATCATGGTCAGGCGGATTGCCGATATCCGGCACATTGTGGTGGATACAGAGCTGGATGCCTTGCTGCTGGAGAACAACCTGATCAAGAAGTACCAGCCCAGGTACAATGTGATGCTGAAGGACGACAAGACCTTCCCCTGGATCTGCATCAAGAACGAACCCTTTCCCCGCATCTTTCCCACACGCAACCTGGTGCGGGACGGCAGCAAATATTTTGGCCCGTATGCCTCGGTAAGAATGATGAACACTTTGCTGGAGCTGATCAGGCAGTTGTTCCAGTATCGGACCTGCAGACTGAATCTGACCAGGGAGAATATACAGGCGGGGAAGTTCAGGCGCTGCCTCGAATACCATATCGGCAACTGTAAGGCCCCCTGCGAAGGACTGCAGGACGAAGCGGACTACATGGACACCATCAGGCAGGTGGAGGACATCCTGAAGGGCAACCTGTCCAGCGTGATGACCCAGCTAAAGCAGCTGATGAAAAGCTGTGCCGAAGCCTATGAATTTGAAAAGGCGGCCCTGGTAAAAGAAAAATATGAGCTCCTGGAAAAGTTCCAGAGCAAATCGATGGTGGTCAGCAGCAAGATCCACAATGTGGATGTGTACAGCATCGTCAGCGATGCCGAAGCGGCCTATGTGAACTTTCTGAAAGTGGTGAACGGGGCCATTGTGCAGTCCCATACCGTGGAACTCAGGAAACGACTGGATGAAGCAGACCGGGACCTGCTGGAGGTGGCCATTACGGAACTCCGCCAGCGCCTGCAGAGCAATGCAAGGGAGGTGATCGTACCCCTGCGGCCCGTGCTTCCCATTCCGGAGGTCCGCTTCGTGGTTCCGCAGAAAGGGGATAAAAAGAAGCTTTTGGAGCTTTCGGAACGCAATGCGAAGTATTACCGCCTGGAAAAACACAAACAGAAGGAACTGGTGGATCCCGAAAGGCATGCCAGGCGCATTTTGGAGAAAATGAAGCAGGACCTTCGGCTGAAGGAGTTGCCTGACCATATCGAATGTTTCGACAACAGCAATACCCAGGGGACCTACCCCGTGGCAGCCATGGTGGTGTTCCGGCAGGGCCGCCCAAGCAAAAAGGAATACCGGCATTACAACATCCGCAGCGTGGAGGGCCCCAACGATTATGCCTCGATGGAGGAGGTGGTTTACCGCAGGTACCGGCGCTTGCTGGAAGAGGGCCAGGAATTGCCGAAGCTGGTGGTGGTCGACGGGGGCAAGGGACAGCTGAGCTCCGCGGCAGCTGCGCTGGAAAGGGCCGGGCTGCGAAACAGGGTGCCGGTCATCGGCATCGCCAAGCGTCTGGAGGAGATCTATTTTCCCGGGGATTCCATCCCACTCTATATTGACAAGAAGTCGGAAACGCTGAAGGTGATACAGTATATGCGGGATGAGGCCCACCGCTTCGGCATTGCCCATCACCGGAAAAGACGGGAAAAGGGGAGCCTGGCATCGGTGCTTTCCGGGATCAAAGGGGTGGGCCCGAAAACCGCCCAGGTGCTGTTGCAGACCTTTAAATCGGTGGCCGGGATCAAAAAAGCGGAACTTTCCGAACTGGAAAAAGCAGTTGGTCCGGCAAAAGCCAGGATTGTAACTGCGTTTTTTCAACAAAAATCTTAAATTTGTTCAGGCAGAGTATAAACAAAAAACCTAAGGAGATGAAGGGAAACATTACGAGAAGAAAGTTCATAGGAAATACTGCGCTGGCTACGGCCGGTTTTACCATTGTACCAAGTCATGTGGTCAGCGGACTGGGTCATAAGGCCCCCAGCGACAAGCTGAACATTGCCGGGGTGGGCGTAGGCGGACGTGGTTTTGCGGTGCTCAGGCAGATGGAGAGCGAGAATATCGTGGCCGTATGCGATGTGGACTGGCGCTACAGCCAGGGCTGTTTCGACTATTTCGCGGCAGCGAAAAAGTACTGGGACTGGCGCAAGATGTATGAAGAGATGGGAGACAGCATCGATGCCGTCATGGTCTCCACCTCTGACCATACCCACGCAGCCGTGGCGGCCCATGCCATTGCCATGGGCAAACATGTATATGTGGAGAAACCCCTCACCCATACCGTGTATGAGTCCAGGCTGCTTACCCGCCTGGCCGACAAACACAAGGTGGCCACCCAGATGGGGAACCAGGGGGCCTCAGGGGACGATGTCAGCAAGATATGCGAATGGCTGTGGAATGGGGAGATCGGGGAGGTGACCAGGGTCGAGGCCTTTACCGACCGTCCGATCTGGCCGCAGGGACTGCCCAGGCCGGCAGAGGAGATGCCCATCCCAAGTACCATGAATTGGGACTTGTTCATCGGACCGGCCCCGATGCGTCCATACCACGAAATATATACGCCCTGGAACTTCAGGGGATGGTGGGACTTTGGCACGGGTGCCCTGGGTGATATGGCATGTCATATCCTGCACCCGGTATTCAAGGGCCTGAAACTCGGATACCCGACCAAAGCACAGGGCAGCTCGACACTGCTGCTGCAGGATTCGGCGCCCAATGCAGAAAAGGCTAAGATGGTATTCCCGGCCAGGCCCAACGATCCGGCTTCCAAAATTGCCTTCCCCGAAGTGGAGGTGACCTGGTATGACGGCGGACTCCGGCCCGACATGCCCGAAGGCTGGCCTGCCGGCAGAAACATGAACGATGCCGGCGGCGGGGTAATCTTCCATGGCACGAAGGACAAGCTGATTTGTGGCTGCTATGGCTTACGCCCGTGGCTGCTTTCCGGCAGGACGCCCGAAGTGCCGAAGACCCTTAGAAGGGTGGAACTCGGACATTATATGGACTGGGTGCGTGCCTGCAAGGAAAGCCCGCAGAACAGGCTTGAGACGTCTTCCACCTTCAAGGAGGCCGGTCCGTTCAACGAAATGGTCGTGATGGGTGTGCTGGCAGTACGCCTGCAGGAATTGAACAAGGAGCTTGAATGGGATGGCGAACGCATGGCCTTCACCAATATATCCGACAATGAGACCCTCAGGATCGTCATTGAGGATGGTTTCAAGATCGAAGACGGACATCCGACCTTTGAGAAAACCATGACCGAGCCGCTGAATGCCAAGGCATTTGCCCAGGAACTGATCAAGCATACCTATAGGGCAGGATGGGACCTTCCGCCCATGCCCTAAGC